>DATFDU010000279.1:0-13656 GCA_035251915.1 Dongiaceae bacterium
CAGGCAATCCGCCAGCGCGAAGCGGCCGCGCGCCGCGCCGACCGACTGGTTGTTCTGGCCGGGGAGCGGCTTGTCGGGGACGAAGGCGAGTATCTCCTGGTCCCATTTCAGCTTGCCGCGCGACTGGGAGAACAGGTGCACCGTCGGCTGCCAGCCGGCAGAGCTCAGCATCAGATCGCAGGAGATGCTGCGGCCGTCGCTGGTGACGCCCTTGCCGTCGCCGGTCAGGCGCCGCACCTCGACCTCGCTCACCGCGAGCTTCCCTCTCACGCGGGTGACGGCGTGGTTGGCCAGGATCTCGATGCCGCGTGAGCGCGCGGTCGCGACCAGCTCGCCCTCAGGATTCTCGCGCACGTCGACGATCGCCGCGACCGAGACGCCGGCATCGACCAGATCCAGCGCGACCTGGTAGGCGCTATCGTTGTTGGTGAGGATGAGCGCGCGCTTGCCCGGCGCGGAGCCGTAGCGGTTGACGTAGGTCTGCGCCGCCGAGGCCAGCATGCAGTTCGGCCGGTCGTTGTCGAGGTAGACCATCGGCCGCTCGATCGCGCCGGTCGCCAGGATCACGTCCTTGGCGCGCACGCGCCACAGGCGCTGGCGCGGCTGCCTCAACGCTTCGGGCGAACTCGGGTTGAGATGATCCGTCACCCGCTCCATCAGGCTGACCATGTTGTGATCGTAGTAGCCGAACGCCACGGTGCGCGGCAGCAAGGTCACGTCGGGCATCGTGCGCAACTCGGCGAGCGCGTCGGCGATCCATTGGGCGCCCGGCTTGCCATCGATCGTCGCCTGGCGATCGGAAAGCAGCGAGCCGCCCATCTCCTGCTGCTCGTCCACCAGGATCACGCGCGCACCGGCGCGGCCGGCGGCGAGCGCTGCGGCAATGCCAGCGGGGCCTGCGCCAACTATCAGTGCGTCAGCGTGGGCATAGAGCTTGTCGTAGCGATCCGGGTCGGGTTCGGTCGGGCACTTGCCGAGGCCGGCCATGCGGCGGATGAAGTGCTCGTACTTCATCCAGAAGCTCTTCGGCCACATGAAGGTCTTGTAGTAGAAGCCCGACGGGAAGACGCGGTGGAACAGGCTGTTCACCGCACCGACGTCAGTGGTGAGGCTGGGAAAGCGATTCTGGCTCTCAGCGATCAGGCCTTCATACAGCTCGATCTGCGTCGCGCGCAGGTTGGGCTCGGTGCGGTTGCCCTGGCCGAGCTGGATCAGAGCGTTCGGCTCTTCCGCGCCGGCGGAGAGAAAGCCGCGCGGACGGTGATACTTGAAGCTGCGGCCGACCAGCACCACGCCGTTGGCGAGCAGCGCGGAGGCAAGCGTATCGCCGTGATAGCCCTCGTAAGGCCTGCCGTCGAACACGAAACGCAGCGGCCTGCCGCGGTCGATGCGGCCGCCCTGCGGCAGGCGATTGACCTGGCTCATCAGCCGTGCCTCCGCTCGACCGCCGGAGCGGGCTGGCCCATCTCATAGACCGCGTAGATCTCGTGCGTGACGGTATCGCGCGCGACGTTGAAGTAGCGGCGGCAGCCCTTGGCATGCATCCAGCGCTCGTAATGCACGCCCTTCGGGTTCTTGCGCATGAACAGGTACTGCGCCCATTCCGCGTCGGTCATCTCACCGCCGTTGGTGGGACGTGCGATGTGGCCCTCGCGCGCGTAGGTGAACTCGTGCTCGTCGCGCTTTCCGCAGTAAGGGCAGGGGATCAGCAGCATTCGGGTGCCTCTTAGTGAGCGACGCCGGCGGCGCCGTGCTCGTCGATCAGATAACCGGTGGTGAAGCGCTCCAGCGCGAACGGCGCCGCGAGCTTGTGCGGCTCGCCGGTCGCGATGGTGTGCGCGAAGACATGGCCGGAGCCGGGCGTCGCCTTGAAGCCACCGGTCCCCCAGCCGCAATTGAAGAACAGATTCTCGACCGGCGTCTTGCCGATGATCGGGCTGGCATCGGGGCAGGTGTCGACGATGCCGCCCCATTGGCGCAGGAAGCGTAGCCGGCTGAAGATCGGGAACAGCTCGATCAGCGCGTTCAGCATGTTCTCGACCACCGGCGGGCTGCCGATCTGCGCATAGGAGTTGAAGCTGTCGATGCCGGCGCCGAATACCAGCTCGCCCTTGTCTGACTGGCTGACATAGACGTGCACCTGGCCGGACATCACGACGCAATCCAGCACCGGCTTGATCGGCTCGGACACCATCGCCTGCAGCGGATGGCTCTCGATCGGCAGGCGGAAGCCAGCCATGCCGGCCAGCACGCCGCAATGGCCGGCGACGACCACGCCGACCTTCTTGGCGCGGATGGCGCCGCGCGTGGTCTGCAGGCCGACGACCTTGCCGCCCACGATGTCGAAGCCGGTCACTTCGCAGTTCTGGATGATGTCGACGCCGCGCGCGTCGGCGCCGCGGGCATAGCCCCAGGCGACCGCGTCATGGCGCGCGACGCCGCCGCGGCGCTGCAGGCTGGCGCCGAACACGGGGTAGCGCGCGGTCGGCGAGCAATCCAGGATCGGGCAATAGGCGGCGACCTGCTCGCGGGTCAGGATCTCGGAATCGATGCCGTTGAGCTGGATGGCATAGACCCGGCGGCGCAGCGCCTGCATGTCATGGATGGTGTGCGCGGTGGACAGCAGGCCGCGCTGGCTGAACATCACGTTGTAGTTCAGGTCCTGGGACAGGCCCTCCCACAGCTTCAGCGCATGCTCGTAGAGATGCGCGGATTCGTCCCACAGGTAGTTGGAGCGGACGATGGTGGTGTTGCGCCCGGTGTTGCCGCCGCCCAGCCAGCCCTTTTCCAGGACCGCGACGTTGGTGATGCCATGCTCCTTGGCGAGGTAGTAGGCGGTCGCGAGGCCATGGCCGCCACCGCCGACGATGACCACGTCATATTCCGGCCTGGGGTCGGGGCTGCGCCAGGCCTCGGTCCACTTCTCGTGGTAACTGGCCGCGTTCCGCGCGAGCGTGAAGATCGAATAATGCTGTTTCATCAGGACTTACCGGGACGATCTTGGAATCGGCGGGGAGGATGGCTGGTCCGGCCACCCCCGTCCTTTGGCCGAGCGCCATGTATTGTCGTCCGAACGCCGCAGGGTCAAGGACTTAGGCGTTGAACACGGATCGTGCTGCCTGCCCGTCCTCAAGGCGCTTTCGTGCTTCGAATTGTTGCGAGTTCATTGGCGATCACCTGAAGCGGAAGGACCAGCTTCATCGGGTCGTCCAGCAATGGGAGCGCCCCGAACCGGATGTACCATTCGGCCGCTCTTTGATCCTTTGCATCAATCGCAAGGGCAACGCCTCCGACCTCCATGGCGACAGCCAACGCGCGAGCGCCGGCGGCGCCCAACAGTTCGGCGCCTAAACCGCGGTTCTGGCTGGTGCGATCGACAGCGAGCCGGGCTAGCCGGAATACCGGCACGTCGTAACGTCCGAGTTTCTTGGTCAGCTTGGCCGGAACCCGTCCGAATTCGATTGCACCAGGGCTTATCGAATAGAAGCCAAGGATGGTTGTACCGCCCGGGGATCCGACCGCCACGAAAGTCTTGGCACCACCCGCATCGTGATTCTGTCGGGCGAACTTGGCAAGATAGAGATTGAGTTCGGGGCTGCCGCAGTCAAAGCCGTTCCGATCGTGGTGTTTAGCAATAGGTTCTTCATGCCACGTGGGGCTTGCGTTCATTTGCGCCCGAAACGCCTACGCATGGCGGCTGCCAGAGCAGGGGTCGCCTTTGGCGGATTCTCCAGCAGCTTCAGGACCCGCACAGTATCGCGTTCCGACAGGACGATCCGATCGGCGCGATCCACGATCTCCCTGGCCGCAGGCAGGGCAGTTCGCATAATGAACGTCGTTACGTCCAATCGCTCGTGCGCTGCCGCGACTGCCAGGAGCTGCTTTTCTTCCTTCGTCGCGCGCAGTTCAATACGCTCGCCGCGCGCGGTATCGCTGCTTGCCATTGCCAGGCCCTCAATCGGTTGATTGTACGGATTATATCCGTACGCTCCGATGAGGTCAAATCAGTGCGCCGGTCGGCTGTGCCGGATATGGGCCCAGCCCCAACTATCCGGATACTACGCCAGATGGCGGTGTCCTTCCGTCCAGGGTCAAGAGCGGGCCATAGAGGTCCGGGCGGCGGTCGCGGAAGACGCCCCAGTTGGCGCGCATGATCCGGATCTCGTCGAGGTCGAACGTCGCGATGATCACCGTCTCCTCGGTCTTGCCGGCCTTTGCCACGATCTCGCCGCGCGGACCGGCGATGAACGAGGACCCCCAGAAGGTCGTGCTGCCAAGATCGCCCTTCTCGGTGCCGATCCGGTTGGAAGCGATCAGCGGCACCAGGTTTGCACCCGCGTGGCCGCGCATCACGACCTCCCAATGGTCATGGCAGTCCGAACCGATCGCGGTCGGGTAGAACAGCATTTCAGCGCCGAGCAACGCCATGCAACGGGCGGATTCCGGGAACCACTGGTCCCAGCAGATGCCGACGCCGATGTTGCCGAATGCCGTCGACCAGGCCCGGAAGCCGGTGTCGCCGGGGCTGGTGTAGATCTTTTCGAAGCAGCCGGGTGGACCCGCCGGGATATGCGACTTGCGGTAATGGCCGAGCCGCCGCCCGTCGGCGTCGATCATGACCACCGTGTTGTAGTAGGCGTGGTTGTCCCGCTCGAACAGGTTGACCGGCAGCACGACGCCGAGTTCCTTCGCGAGGCCGGTCATGCGCGCCACAATGGCGCTGCTCTCGATCGGCTCGGCAAGGGCGAAATGCTCCGGCTTCCAGTCGTTGAAACCGAAGAAGTGGGTGGCGAACATCTCCTGCAGCAGGACGATGTTGGCGCCCCCCGCCGCAGCCCGGCGGATCAGGCTCTCTGCCTTGTCGAGATTGGCTGGGATGTCCCAGCTGCACGCCATCTGGGTCGCTGCGACGGTGACTTTCATTGCGAAGAGCCCTGCCTGGTTTCACGATGCAAGGTGCCTGCACCCAGCCGCGATCGTCCTTGGAGCGCGCGTCCTTTATTGTCACTGGAACGCCGCTTTCGGCGATGGGAAAGGCCGGATTTCCGCAAGTTTTCGAAGATCGTCGGGCACCCAAGGCCACTTTAGGCTTGCATTCTTGATAGTGCCTGCGACCGAAAATCTCCTAGCGACAAGTGCGGTGATATGTTCTATAGACGGCACCGACTTTTCAGATCGCGCCGTGGGCTCCTCGGGGAGCCCGGCGCCCAAGAAGGTTGTTTCGCCGCCCATGTTTGGAGCCAAGCCAAGCAAGCTGCCGCAGGAAATCGCCTTTCTGCTGGTGCCGAATTTCTCGATGATCGCGTTCACCTCCGCCATCGAGCCGCTGCGCCTCGCCAACCGCGCAAGCGGGAAGGAGCTGTACCGCTGGCGGCTGTTCTCGCCGGACGGCAAGGCGGTGCGCGCCAGCAACGGCATCGAGCTGTCGCCCGAAGGCAGCATCGACCAGATCGGCGGGTACCAGACCGTCATCCTGTGCAGCGGCATCGACGGCCATCTCTACGAGGACAAGAACGTCTTCGCCGCGCTGCGCCGCGCCGACCGGCAGGGGGCGGACATCGGTGCGCTGTGCACCGGCAGCCACATCCTGGCGCGCGCCAACATGCTGAACGGCTACCGCTGCACCATTCATTGGGAAAATCTCGCCAGCTTCTCGGAGAACTTCCCGGAGATCGAGGCGACCTCGGAATTGTTCGAGGTCGACCGCAACCGCTTCACCTGCTCCGGCGGCACGGCGGCGCTCGACATGATGCTGAACATGATTTCGCAGCAGCATGGACATGAGCTGGCGGCGTCGGTGTCGGAGCAGTTCATCCATGAGCGTATCCGCGACCGCCACGACCACCAGCGCATGGCGCTGACCGCGCGCCTCGGCGTCAGGCATCCGAAGCTGATCCAGGTCATCCAGCTGATGGAGCAGAACCTGGAAGAGCCGCTCAGCCGCCAGGATCTGGCGGAGGCCGCGGGGCTTTCAAGCCGGCAGATGGAGCGCTTGTTCGCCAAGTATCTGCACCGCTCGCCGGCCCGCTACTACGTGGAGCTGCGCCTCAACCGGGCGCGGCTGCTGCTGCTGCAAACCAACATGTCCGTGATCGACATCGCGCTCGCCTGCGGGTTCGTGTCGGCATCGCATTTCTCGAAGTGCTATCGCGATTTCTTTGGCAAGACACCGCGCCGCGAGCGCGCGGGTCCGAACGCCGTGCTGGAGGATGAACCGGAGCGGAGGAGCGCGGCGGGCCGGGCGTAGTCCGCAGCTGCCATTCGATCATATCAATTGAGGGGGATGATCATGCGGCAATTGATGCCGATTGCGGCCATTCTGGCCGTGTTGCTGGCCGGCTGCGCATCGACGGGTGCCGAGGTGACGAAGGAACGCGACGAAGACAGCAAGCTGCCCTATCCACAAGCAATCTACGTCTACGATTTCGCAGTCTCGCCCGCCGAGGTGCCATCGGGCAGCGTCGCGGCGCCCCGTTTGAGCGGCGCTGTCGACGATCCGAACCACACGCCAAAGCGCGACAAGCTTGAGCACCAGATTGCCGATGTCGTCGCGACCAAGGTGGTGGAAGAACTCCAGGACCTCGGTCTGCCCGCGGTGCGCTGGCGCGGCACGCCGCCGCTGAACGACAACGCCTACACCCTCGAAGGCCAGTTCGTGACGATCGACGAGGGCAATGCGATGACCCGCATGATCATCGGGTTCGGGGTCGGCGGGACGGAGCTGCGCGTTCTGGTGCAGGCCTATCATCTCCAGGGCCGCAGCAAGAAGCTTCTAGGCGAGGCCGAGGTCAGCGCGGAAAGTTCCAGCGCGCCGGGCCTTGCCGCCACGTTGCCGGTCAGCGGCGCGATCACCGGAACGGTGGCAGTCGCGACCGGCGTTGGCGTTGTGCGGGAACTCAACACCGACGTCAGGGAAGGCGCCGAAGACACCGCCGAAGCGATCGTCGAGCTGCTCAAACCCCGGATGGAAGACCAGGGCTGGTTCTGATCCGGGGCAGATCCTGGACGGCGCGCACCCGCAGGCAGCAGGTCAAGCAGCGGTCGACTTGATCCGCGGCGAGCGCTGCGTGTTCGCTGCCTCCGGGCTCGACGCTCCCACGCGATCGGTGCGATGAGTTACCGGCGGGCGCGGTTGCTCGGCCGGCCAGGGCCGGACGATCTTGATCGGGATATTGGTCATTGTCAGATGTCCTGGTTGGAAATCTTGTTCGGCGTGATAGCAGCCGGTGCCGCGCCGGCGTCCGCCAGTGCGATCGACGCGCCGACGGCGAGGCAAATGGCCATCAATACCAGCGTCGCAATACCTAAGAACCGAAGCATGACACCCTCGTTACGGCCTGGTTCGGCGCGCAGTCCGCGAATTAGGCATGAGGGCACTTTACGAGGCCGGCGGTCCAGCGTCTGTGATCGACCGCACAAGCCCACCAACCGGAAGTTAACAAGCGCTCTCTAGTCGATCGGGTTGGGCTCCCAGAGCTCGACGCGCCGGCCATCGGGATCGACGAACCAGCCGAACCGGCCCTCGACCGTTTTCTCAACCCGGTCGTCGACTTGGACGCCGGCGTCGCGAAGGCGCTTGAGCGCGCCGTCGAGGTCGTTGACGCGGAAGTTGACCATGAAGGTCTGGCCGGAATTGCCGAAGTAGCTGGTCGAGGAGCGGAACACTGCCCAGACGGTGTAGCCGGGCTCGCCATGCTGGTCCTGCCAGGGAAACGCCCAGCTGGCGGAATCCGCATCGGCCGGCACGCCCAGCACGTCGCGGTACCAGCGCGCGAGGTCGGAGGGGTTGCGGGACTTGAAAAACACCCCGCCGAGACCGGTGACGAAGCTCATGGCGCCGTTCCGCCGAACGGCGGCCGCGCGAGCAGCCGGCGCATCATCGGCTCGAATGCATCGAAGGGCAGCGTGTCGTAGTCCGGATCGAACGAGCGCTGGTCCCACTTCTCGCAGAACTCGGCGGTGCGCTCGAACATCGGATGGCCGCGATAGCGCTCGCGCGCGAAGCGGTCGCCGCCGGAGTGATGCCAGAAATAGTAACCCTGGAAGATGCCGTGATGCTGGACCAGCCAATGATTGTCCGGGCTGAGATACGGCTGCAGGATCGCTGCGGCGAGGTCGGAGTGGTTCCACGGCGCCAGCGTATCGCCGATGTCGTGCAGCAACGCGACCACGACGGTCTCTTCGTCGGCGCCATCGCGCAAGGCGCGGGTGGCGGTCTGCAGGGAATGATCGTAGCGGTCGATCTGGTACCCGAGCTTGTCGCCCCGCAGCCGATGCAACAGACCCAGCACGTTATCGAACAGCTCGCGGTCCAGTTTCTTGTAGTGGCGATCGAGAAGCTGATACTCTTCGCGCGTTCCTTCATCCATGCGGGTGAAGCTGACGGTCTCGGATTCAAACATGGCGAACAGCCCCTTGGAGTGGCGCAACCGGCGCCATGCTAGACTTGAGCGCAGCACCGCGTCCAGGAGTGCGTGTGCCGATCGCTGAATTGACAAGGGCACTTGCGCGCCATGGTTTGCGCTTGCGCGGCGGTTTCGCAACCGACAGCGAGACCGACGCCGAGATCCTCCGCGTGGCGCCTTGGGCGCGGACGCTCATGCTCGTCGGAAATGTCGGCTCGGAGCTGTGGGACAGGAGCGGCGCGGAGATCGCGGCGCTCGACGATCCCGATCCGCTCGACCGCTGGACGCGGAACGTCATCGAACCAGTCGCGTCGTCGGTCGATGGCCGCGCGCTCTTCCCGTTCACGGGGCCGCCCTATTGGCCGTTCCAGCGCTGGGCCGAACGGGCGGAGGGCGTGCGGCAGTCGCCGATCGGGATCCAGATCCATCCCGAGTTCGGCCTGTGGCACGCCTATCGCGCGGCTATCCTTCTGCGCGGCATGATCGCCCCGCCACGGCGGGAACAAGCGCACCCATGCGACACTTGTGTGGATCGGCCGTGCCTGACGCACTGTCCGGTGAACGCCTTTTCGTTGGCCGGCTATGAGGTCGATCTCTGTATCGACCACGTTGTTGCAGTGCAAAATGAGAGTGGCTCTTGCAGTGACGTCGGTTGTCTCGCACGCTTGGCCTGTCCGATCGGCGCGGTGTGGCGCTACCGTCCGGAGCATGCCCGCTTTCATATGCACGCGTTCGTTAAAGCTAGAATGCGATCGAAAAGAAACCCCCCGTTAACAAAGCCGGCGGATGATGCAGGTCGAACGAAAGCTTGAGACGAACTGAGTCCCTAGAGTATTAAGTCGTTCACTTATTTGATTTTAGAGAGGTGCCCCGTGCGGACTGTCACGCGCGTCGCGACGTTTCTGTTGGCTGTGGGCGTCTCCGCCGCGGCCTTCCTCATGGCCGGCAACGGCGCGCATGCGGCCACCGCAGAGGCCGAGGTGACGATCAGCGCCACCAACGGCGCCGACGGCAAGGCGATGACCGAGCCGGTCACCTGGACCATCACCAAGCTCGACAAGAACGGCAAGCCCGGCAAGAAGCCGACAGTGCAGGAAGCGGCCGCGGTCCTGAAGACCAAGCTGAAGCCCGGCCAGTATCAGGTGCTGGGCAAGGCGAAGGGCATGGCCGCCAAGCAGACCTTCACGGTGGGCAAGGAACCTGTGGTCCGCAACGTGATGTTCGGCATGTCCGAGATCAACATCAAGATGATCACCTCCAAGGGCCGCAAGCCGGTCAAGGACCCGATCCAGTGGGAGATGCTGACCTACGTGAAGGGCAAGCCGGACGGCGGCAAGCGCGTCGACATCGTGACCGCGCCGACCGCCACTTTCGTGGTTCCCGCCGGCGGCTACGTGGTGCGCGCGACCTACAAGGGCACCACAGCCGACCTCGTGGTGCCTCTGAGCGCCGGCCAGGCCTATGACTACACGCTCAATCTATATGCCGGCTATACCGAGGCGGCTGCCTTCCACGGCAAGACCAAGGTGATGCAGGACGTCACCTGGCAGGTCCTGCGCGAGAAGCCGAACGAGAAGGGCGAGCACGAGCTGGTGACTGAGCAGACCGCCGCCGAGCCGAAGATCATGCTGCGCGAAGGCAAATATCTGCTGCTCGCGCGCTACGGCGACAAGTGGGGCAAGGAACGCCTCAACATTACCGCCGGCGAAGTCGCCAAGGTCAAGATCAAGCTGGTCGAGGATACCGGCATGCCGGTGGTCGCCTCCAAGTAAGCGCCCGGGCATAGGCATTCCAGACGGGGGCCGTTTCGGCCCCCGTTTCCATTGCAGCCATCGAAAAATGGCGGCGGCCGGCGGCTCAAATCTCATTGGCTTGGGGGCAGGGGGGCTGCTATCGGATCAATGAGTTAGTTCGTTCCGGTCGAAAGGGATCCGCCATGCAACGAGAGCAGCGCGCACGCCGCGAACGCCGCACCGTCGGCGGCGTGAAACAGCTGCCCTGGCGCACCTATCGCAACCCCTACAAGCCGATCGAGGTGCTGAACGAGGAGCAGATCGAGCGCATCCACGATGCCTCGATGCGCATCCTGGAAGAGTTCGGCATCGAGTTCCTGGACGACCAGGCGCGACAGCGCGCCGTCGCCAAGGGCGCGGAGCTGGTGCCCGGCACGCAGCGCCTGCGCTTCGACCGCCATCTGGTCGCGGAGTACGTCAGCAAGGTGCCGGCGGAGTTCACGCTCCATGCGCGCGTCCCCGAGCGCAACCTGACCTTCGGCGGCAACCACGTCAACTTCGGATCGGTCGCCTCGGCGCCGAACGTCTCGGACCTCGACAAGGGACGCCGGCCCGGCAACTTCGAGGATTACTGCAACCTGCTGCGCCTGGCGCAAAGCCTGAACGTGGTGCAGTTCCTCGGCGGCTATCCGGTGGAGCCGGCGGACATTCCGCCCCTGACGCGACATCTCGATGCCCACTACGCGGCGATCACGCTGACGGATCGCATCTGGCACCCCTACAGCCTGGGCCGCGAGCGCATCCTCGACGCGGTGGAGATGATCTGCATCGCGCGCGGCGTCAGCAAGGAGCAGCTGGCGAAGGAGCCGAGCCTGTTCTCGATCGTCAACAGCAACTCGCCGCTGCGCCTCGACATCCCGATGCTGCAGGGCCTGATGGCAATGGCCGAGCATGGCCAGCCGGTGGTGCTGACGCCGTTCACGCTCTCGGGCGCGATGGCGCCGGTGACGATTGCCGGCGCCCTGGCGCTGCAGAACGCGGAGGCGCTGGCTGGCCTCTGCTTCATCCAGATGATCAATCCGGGTGTGCCGTGCGTCTATGGCGGCTTCACCTCGAATGTCGACATGAAGAGCGGCGCGCCGGCCTTCGGCACGCCCGAATACACCCGCGCCGCGTTGGCGGGCGGCCAGCTGGCGCGGCGCTACAAGCTGCCGTACCGCTCGAGCAACGCCTGCGCAGCCAATGCGGTCGATGCGCAAGCGGCCTATGAATCCGAGATGTCGCTGTGGGGCGCCGTGATGGGCCATGCCAACCTCGTCCTGCACAGCGCGGGCTGGATGGAAGGCGGCCTGGTCGCCTCATTCGAGAAGATGGTGGTCGATGCCGAGATGATCCAGGGCATGACCGAATTCATGCGGCCGCTCGAGGTCAACGACGACACGCTCGCGGTCGACGCGATCAAGGCGGTCGGTCCCGGCGGCCACTTCTTCGGCTCGCCGCATACCATGGAGCGGTACGAGACCGCCTTCTATGCGCCGATGGTCAGCGACTGGCGGAACTTCGAGAACTGGACCTTGGCCGGCTCCGTGCAGGCGGCCCAGCACGCCAACGCCATCTGGAAGCAGTTGCTCGCCGACTACACGCCGCCGCCGCTCGATCCCGCGATCGACGAGGCGCTCAAGGAGTACGTCGCGAAGCGCAAGGCCGAAGGCGGCGTTCCGGGCTACTAAGGCCTGTCCGTTCGGCGGAGAGGCTTTGGGAACAACCGTGGCAAACTGAGTGTTGCTGGAGCGTGCCGGTTGGCTGCGACGGAGCACGCATATGAACCCACAAATCGCAATCCTGATCGTTCGTATCAAGTCGCTGGAAGCGGAGCTCGACTTAGAGCTGGCGAAGCGCGCGGCCGAACTTCGCGTCGGGCTGGAACACGGCAGAATCCGCTTCGAACAGGAGCTGGTGCGCCGGCATCGCGAACTGCGGGTCCGGCTGTCCAGCTACCTGCTGAATGCGCGCCCGCTGGTGATCCTGACTGCGCCGATCATCTATTCGGTGATCATTCCGTTCGTGCTGCTCGATGTGTTCATCACGATCTACCAGACCGTCTGCTTTCCCGCCTATGGCATTCCCAAGGTGCGGCGCGCCGACTATTTCGCCTTCGACCGCCGCCATCTGGCCTACCTCAACGCGATCGAGCGCCTGAATTGCGAGTATTGCACCTATGCCAACGGGCTGATCGCCTATGCGCGGGAGGTTGTATCGCGGACCGAGCAGTATTGGTGCCCGATCAAGCACGCCATGCGCGTGATGGGAGCCCATGAACGCTATTCAGGCTTCGAGGATTACGGTGATGCGCATGGCTATCGCAGCCAGCTGGAGCGGCATCGACGGTCACTAAAAGAAGAACACAGGTCGACTTAGGCCGCCTGCTGCGAGGGCGTGCGCAGTTCCGTCGGGTGCACCATCGGCTCCTTCGGGCGCATGAACCATTTGCCGAACACCTCGGCGTAGCCGGTGAGCCGGTAGTAGCCGAGCTCGGGCGTCAGCTGCGCCTTCTCTCCTTGGTACTTTGCCGCGCGCTGGTGCCAGGCGAGGCGCGGATGGCGGTGATGGGTCAGGTGCAGGTTGTTGTAGAGGAACAGCCAGCTCCAGAAGAAATTCGACTCACAGATCACCGTGCGCTGCTGCACCGGCCCGGCGGCGCGATGCTCGGCGTACGAGCGCACCAGGGTCAGCGACGTGCCGGGATAGGCGAAGAAAGCGATGTAGGCCCAGAGCGGGATCTCACACACCACCAGCACCCAATACAGGATGACGGCCAAGGCCGGCAGGTGCCACAGCAACGGTCGCAACGCGCGCCAGCGGCGATCGCGGACCGCCAGCACCTTGTCCTTCCAGGCGAAGAAGCAGTAGTAGGCCGGGCCGAACAGCATGCGGCCGCCCAGCGTGCGCATCATGTTGCGCACCAGCAGGCGTAGCGGCGACATGGCGACGACCTGCTCGGCGGTCAGGTAGTTAGATTCCGGATCGAGTTCCGGATTGGTCAGGTTCTCGTCGATGTGGTGCGTGCGGTGCGTGAAGCGGTAGCTGAGATAGGGCAGCCACAACCACAGCGGCCAGCCGACGATGAAGGAGTTGACCGCCTCCCATCTGGTCGGAAACCCGTGGGTCGCCTCGTGCTGCAGCGAGCCATGCAGGCAGACGACCATCGCGCCGAGCGGCAGCACCAGCCACCACGGCATCGTGTGGTAGTTCAGCGTCACGATCCCGAACGCGGCATAGACCCCGATCGCGAGGAAAAGAGTAGGCCAGTCGATGAAATAGCTGGGTTCGTCCGAAGTGGACGCGGGCGACAAGGCGGGCGGGACGGCGGACATCTGCAGCTTGGGTCCAATCTATGCTACCTGTATATACAAGTTGGCGCGCCTCGCCAAGTCGGTCGGAAGCGGTAACCGGACGGATTTATGCGGACGGCTGGTTAACAACCCGGTTATGTAGGATTGAAGGCGCAAGAGAGGGAT
>DATFDU010000280.1:0-4503 GCA_035251915.1 Dongiaceae bacterium
TTCATAAAGTCGGTCCATGTCTCGCTTCATTTTTATCACCGGCGGCGTGGTTTCTTCATTGGGGAAGGGGCTATCGTCGGCGGCTCTTGGCGCGCTCTTGCAGGCCAGGGGCTTCAAGGTGCGCCTGCGCAAGCTCGATCCATACCTGAATGTCGATCCGGGCACCATGAGCCCGTATCAGCATGGCGAAGTCTATGTGACCGACGACGGTGCGGAGACCGACCTCGACCTCGGCCACTACGAGCGCTTCACCGGGATCTCGGCGCACAAGACCGACAGCGTCACCACCGGCAAGATCTATTCCAACGTGATCGCGAAGGAGCGGCGCGGCGACTATCTCGGCGCCACCATCCAGGTCATTCCGCACGTCACCGACGCGATCAAGGAATGGATCAAGGCCGATCTCGGCGACGAGGATTTCGTGCTGTGCGAGATCGGCGGCACGGTCGGCGACATCGAGAGCCTGCCGTTCCTCGAAGCGATCCGCCAGCTCGGCAACGAGCTGGGCAAGGAGCGCGCGATGTTCGTGCACCTCACCTTGGTGCCGTACATTCCCGCCGCCGGCGAGCTCAAGACCAAGCCGACGCAGCATTCGGTGAAGGAGCTGCAGGCCGTCGGCATCCAGCCCGACCTGCTGTTGTGCCGCGCGGACCGCGAGGTTCCCGCCGACAGCCGGCGCAAGATTGCGCAGTTCTGCAACGTGCGGCCGAGCGCGGTGATTCAGGCGCTCGACGTCGACACCATCTATGCCGTGCCGCTGGCCTATCACCACGAAGGCTACGACCGCGAGGTCTGCCGGCATTTCGGCATCGAGGGGAAGGAGCCCGACCTCTCCAAGTGGCAGCAGGTGGTCGATCGCATCCGCGCGCCGGAAGGCGAGGTCAATATCGCGGTGGTCGGCAAATACACCTCGCTGCTCGATGCCTACAAGTCGCTGGCCGAAGCGCTGCGTCACGGCGGCATCGCCAACAACGTGAAGGTCAAGCTCAACTGGATCGATTCCGAGATCTTCGAGCGCGAGGACACGGTCCAGCATCTCGAAGGCGTGCACGGCATCCTGGTGCCCGGCGGCTTCGGCGAGCGCGGCTCGGAAGGCAAGATCAACTCCGCCCGCTTCGCGCGCGAGCGCAAGATTCCGTATTTCGGCATCTGCTTCGGCATGCAGATGGCGGTGATCGAGGCGACGCGCAACCTGGTCGGCGTGAGGAACGCCGGCTCGACCGAGTTCGGCCCTTGTGCGGAGCCGGTGGTCGGCTTGATGACCGAGTGGGTGCGCGGCAACCAGCTGGAGAAGCGTGCGGCCGGCGGCGACCTCGGCGGCACCATGCGCCTCGGCGCCTACGAGGCGATCCTGAAACCGGGCAGCGCGGTCGCCGAGATCTATGGCAAGACCGCGATCTCCGAGCGGCACCGCCACCGCTACGAGGTGAATATCAACTACAAGGATCGCCTGGAAGAGAAGGGGTTGCTGTTCTCCGGCATGTCGCCGGACGGCATCCTGCCGGAGATCGTGGAAATTCCCGATCATCCGTGGTTCATTGGCGTGCAGTTCCATCCGGAGCTGAAGTCGCGCCTGTTCGAGCCGCATCCGCTGTTCGTTTCATTCATCGGCGCGGCGGTGACGCAATCGCGCCTGGTGTAAGGTGGCTCCATGACCAAGCCGCGCCGCGTGAAGATCCACAATCTGGAGATCGGCAACGACCGGCCGTTCGCCCTGATCGCCGGCCCGTGCCAGCTCGAGAGCAGGGCGCACGCGCACGAGATGTGCCAGGCGCTGACCGAGCTCACGCGCAGCCTCGGCATCGGCCTCATCTACAAGACCAGCTTCGACAAGGCGAACCGCACCAGCGCCAGCGCCGCGCGCGGCCTAGGCATGGCGAAGAGCCTGCCGATCCTGGCCGAGCTGCGCGCGACCTTTGACGTGCCGGTGCTGACCGACGTGCACGCGCCGGAGCAGTGCGCGCCGGTCGCCGAAGCGGTCGACGTTCTGCAGATCCCGGCCTTCCTGTGCCGGCAGACCGATCTGGTCGTCGCCGCCGCGAAGACCGGGCGCGCCGTCAACATCAAGAAGGGCCAGTTCCTCGCGCCCTGGGACATGAAGAACGTCGCCGCCAAGTGCCACGACGCCGGCAACGACAGCGTGCTGCTGTGCGAGCGTGGCGCCAGCTTCGGCTACAACACGTTGGTCAGCGACATGCGCGCGCTGCCGATCCTCGCCGACACCGGCTACCCGGTGGTGTTCGACGCCACCCATTCGGTGCAGCAGCCGGGCGGGCAGGGCACCACCAGCGGCGGACAGCGCGAGTTCGTGCCCGTACTGGCGCGCGCCGCGGTCGCGATCGGCGTCGCCGCGGTGTTCATGGAGACGCACCAGGACCCCGACCACGCACCCTCCGACGGCCCCAACATGGTGCCGTTCAAGCACCTGCGCAGCGTGCTCGAGACCCTGCTGGCCTTCGACAAGATCGCCAAGTCCCGACCGATCGAGAACATCGCGCCCTGACGCCCGGCGCGCCGCTACGTCTTCCGTCCAATCTGTAGAGTCGTCGCGTGGCCATTCACGCCGCACATCTGTTCGTCATCACCGGCGGTCCCGGCTCCGGCAAGACCACGCTCATCGACGCCTTGGAGCAGGAAGGCTTCGCGCGCACCGTCGAGGCAGGCCGCGCCATCATCCAGGACCAGCAGGCGATCGATGGGCTGGCGTTGCGCGATCCTGCGCTGTTCGCGGAGTTGATGCTGGCTTGGGAGCTGCGCTCATACCGAATGGCGCGGGATCTGCCAGGGCCGGTGTTCTTCGACCGCGGCGTGCCGGACGTCGCGGGTTATCTGCGGCTGATGAAGCTGCCCGTGCCACCCCATGTCGAGCAGGCTGGCGCGCTGTTCCGCTACAACCGTCGCGTTTTCATTGCGCCGCCCTGGGCCGAGATCTTCACGCCCGATGCCGAACGCAAGCAGAGCTTCGATGAAGCGGTCCGGACCTACGAGGCCATTGTCGCGACCTACGAAGCTCTTGGCTACGACCTGATCGAGTTGCCGCGTCGCAGTATCGCTGAACGAGTCGCGTTCTTGAGGGCCAAGGTCCACGATTGACCGTAATGCGCGAAACGGCCTAGGGTTTTCGCCATGGAAGGCGACAGCCGAGACTCCGCAGTGCCAGCGGAAGCCCCCGCCGACGATGAGCCGGACCGGGGCAGGTTCGGCCAATTCCAGAACCTGATCGATCGCACCCGGAAGCACCGCGCCTACTCCCTGATCGGCTACGTCGTCCGCCGCTTCAGCCGCGATTCCTGCCCCTCGGTCGCCTCCTCCCTCAGCTACACCTCGCTGCTGGCGATGGTGCCGATGCTGGCGATCGGCCTTGCCATGTTCGCGGCTTTCCCGGCCTTCAGCAACATGCGCGAGACCCTGCTGCGGATCCTGATCGAGAACGCGGCGCCCAGCCTGGCGGTGATGGTGGAGGAGCACTTGCAGACCTTCATCCGCAATGCCGGCCAGACCACCGGCGTCGGCATCCTCGGCCTTGCCGTCACGGCGCTGCTGCTCATCAACACCATCCAGACGGCGTTCGATCGCATCTGGGGCGGCGGGCGCGGGTTCAAGATCCAGCGCTTCCCGGTCTATTGGGCGCTCATCACGCTGGGTCCGATCCTGTTCGGCATCGCCTTCTCGATCTCCAGCTATGCCTTCGCGCTGGCGCAGACCTCGGCCTATATACCTGATGCGGCCCGGCTGTTTTCGTGGCTCGCGCCGTTCATCCTGGAAGCGGTCGGATTCCTGCTGTTCTACCGCCTGATCCCGACCCGGCCGGTGCGCTGGACGGATGCCGCCAGCGGCGCCGTGATCGCGGCCATCCTGTTCGAGCTGTTGAAGCGCGGCTTCGGCTACTACCTCGGCATGCTGACCGGCTACCAGACGCTCTACGGCGCGCTCGCAACCTTGCCGATCTTTCTGGTGTGGATGTATCTCGGCTGGCTGGTGGTCCTGATCGGGGCGGAGATCACCGCCTCGCTGCCGGAATGGCGCTCCGGCCGGCGCGACCCCGACGAGCGGCCGCGGCGGGGCGACGTGCTGGGGCTTGCGCTCGGCGCGCTCACCAGCCTGCGCAAGATCCAGAGCACATCGAGCGGCGGCGAGAAGCTCGACTATCTCAGCCGCGAGCTGGGCGCCGAGATCGGCAAGCTGACCTACGTGATGGAGATGCTGCGCGGCGCCCGCTTCGTGGTGCGCAGCGACAACCGCCGCTGGGTGCTGGCGCGCGATCTCAGCGAGGTGACGCTGAACGAGCTGGTGAGCGCGCTCAACATCAGCCTGGCCGACATCCAGGACTGCCCGAAGCAGACCATGAGCGTCATGACCGACCTCGCCGCCGCCGAGCGCGGGCTGCTCGACCGGACCATCGAAGACACCCTGAAGTCCCACGGTTTGCGCTGATTTGTCCCGGTCCCGGGATTTCCCCTGGACCACCCACGCACCTGCGATATAACGGGCGCGACCAGTCTT
>DATFDU010000281.1:0-5082 GCA_035251915.1 Dongiaceae bacterium
CGAACTGGTCGGCGGACCGCACCACGACCAGGAAGGCGCCGAACCCGCCGATGACGCAATCCTCGTAATAGACATCGAGGTTGCTGATCGCGGCGAAGCCGCCCGGACGCTTGATCATGATCGGCAGGCCGTTGATGGTGATTCCGGCCTGGACGACCGGCGCGCGCGCCACCTCGATGGGGATGCCCATGTTGTTGGGCCCGTCGCCCGACACGTCGATGACGCGCCGCGTCGCCTCGTAGCCGTTGTTGTCGAATTGCGGCGCGATGAAGACCAGGCCGTTCGAGATCGAGGTGCCGCGAAAGGCCTGGATCGGCGCCCGCGCCAGCTCGGCGGCGAAGGCCTTGGCCGACGCTGGGCCATCGATCGCGCGCCAGTCCATCACCTTGTATTGCGTCTCCGGCCCCGCCCACTCGATATAGGAGAGCGCGATCCGGCCGTGCCGTCCCTGGGTGATGGCGTCGATCACCTCGGGATGGGTGATCGCCGCCACATAGCCGTCGCGCTGGAGCTGCTGCTCGTCGAGATCCATCGAGCGAGACACATCGACGGCGAGGATGAGCTCGAGATCGACCGGCGTGCCGGCCGCCCGGGCGACCGGGACCGCCGCCGCCCAGAGCACGGCCGCCCAGAGAACCGCCGCAAGGACAAGCGCGCTTCGCCGCATGGCAATGCCTCCCTGCCATCTCGCCCTCGGCGGCCACAGTAATGCGCTTCGCCGCGATCGCCAATCACTTGTAGCTTGCGCCCCAAAGCGGCCGAGATTGGGCTATCCTAAGCGGCAATCGCCAATTCAGTTGCTGCATGTTCAGGCGATCGACAGGATGAGGCCGTGACCGGCTGAACCTTGAATGCGCCGGGAGCATGTGTTTCGGGAGGTCCTGAATGCAACGTCTCGAAAACAACGGCTATCGCGAGCTCGCACGCATGCTTCGAGAGTGGGCTGCATCGCACGCACCGGATTGGACCGACGAAAACGACGCCGATCCCGGCATCACAATTCTTGCGCTGTTTGCATTTCTCACCGAGAGATTCGGGGCGCTTGGCGACCCGATCCCGGAGCCGGCACGCCGCAGCGCCGGTCGTCTGGCCAGGGCCGCGCTTGCTCTCGCCGGCAAGAAGGAGCCAGCGCAAGACTGCGGTCTCGCGCGCAACAACTACTATGCAGGCCGGCTGCTCGGAGCACAGGACTTCCAGCTGGAGCAGGACTACGTCCGCGAACGCCTGCGGCGGCACAACCGCTCGCTTCACGGCGCAGGCATCGTCGATGGACTGCAGGTATCGGTGGGCCCGGACAGCGCCGGTGGAGAACAGGTCGTGGTGCAGCCCGGATTCGCGCTTGACCCATACGGCGAGGAGATCGAGATCCGGTGCGAAGCGTCCGCCGGCCTGCCTGGCACAGGAACCCAGCTGTTCGTGATGCTGTCTTATGCTGAGCGCCTCACCCATCCGATGCCGGCGCCGGGTGATGAGCCGGCTCAATTCGCACGCGTCGAAGAAACCTTCGCTCTCCATGTCGAGGAAAGTGCGGGCGAGCACGGTATTGCCCTGGCGCGCCTCATCCGCGCGGCAGATGGCTGGAAGGTCGACGAAGCGCTCCCCGCGGCGCGCGTTGGGTGCCTTGGGACATGATCCCACCGTGCTCGTTCGCTCGCTCCTCGACGCGCGAGCGGGACGGGGCCGCGTTGCACTATCCTGCGGACTTCACGATCGACTTGATGGGCCCGCGCGGCCGCCCGGACTTCTCCGCGATCTCGCGGTCCTGCGCTTCGATGGTCGCCTTGACGCGCGCTTCGAAATCCTGCTCGTACGGCTCGGCCGCCGGGACCTTGCGGTGCGAGGTGCGGGTGCCGTCCTGGTAGAACACGTCGAACATCACGAAGTTGACGACCGTTTGCTTCTTGCGGGCCAAGATCTGCTCCGAATATCTGGTGAGACGTGTCCTGCGAGGCGCCCCGGCGCTAAGCAGGATGGCGGAGAGGGTGGGATTCGAACCCACGGTACCCGCAAGGGTACAACGGTTTTCGAGACCGCCCCGATCGACCACTCCGGCACCTCTCCGCACGAAAGGGTGTGGCCCCCAAGGCGGCCGGACAATAGCGATGGCGGCCGAAACCTGCAAGACCGTGCAAAAGACCGGAAATCCGCAATTTTCTGCCCAGTTTCCGCTTGGCGGCTGCTCCGCGCCCCGGCCTTGCGGCCGCTGCAGAAGCCTTCGAAGGCTGTCGCGCGCCCGGCGAGCGGATTGGATTTGCCCCGCCTCCGCTATGGTGTGTAGCACGATAGTTTACACATGTCGCATACCGTGTTACAGTACCGCATGATCAGGAGCTTCCGGCACAAGGGCTTGGCCGAGTTATTTGGATCCGGTACCAGCGCCAAGCTGGACGCGACGCTCCGGGAGCGCATCGTCAGGCGGCTGGACGCTCTCAATGCTGCAGGGACGCCCGGTGATATGAACCTGCCAGGTTTTGATTTTCATGCCTTGCGCGGCAAGCCGAAACGTTACAGCGTTCACGTCAATGGACCATCGTGCATCACGTTTGAATTCGCGGAAGGCGACGCTTGGCGCGTCGACCTGGAGCAATATCACTGGCGAGAAATGTCATGAGCGGTAAGGAAATCAAGGTTATCAAGGCACCCGATCGTCAGCCGACTCATCCGGGGGTCGTGCTGCGCGAAGATGTGCTGCCGGCGCTCAATCTGTCAGTCAAGGATGCCGCGGCCCAGTTGCGGGTATCGCGGCAGAACCTGCATCGCCTGCTGGCTGGAGAGATTGCGGTGACGCCCGAGATGGCCGTCCGACTCGGCAAGTTTTGCGGCAACGGGCCGACGCTGTGGCTGCGTATGCAGGGCTCGCATGACCTGTGGAAGGCCGAAAAAGCGCTGGCGGCAGAGGTCGCACGAATTCCCAGCCATAAGGTGGCCGCGGCCTAGGGACTTGGCAGTCTCTGCGGCACCTGTGGCATAGTCGGGCTATATACGGGCGGCCGCTCGGGCCCGCCCGCCGCATTTGGGAGGGGACTCCATGGCTACGCGCAAGCTCCGCTGGGGCATCATCAGCACGGCCGATATCGGGGTGAAAAAGGTCATCCCCGGCATCCAGCGCTCGCCCCATTCCGAGGTGATCGCGATCGGCTCGCGCGACCTGAAGCGCGCCCAGGCCGCCGCCGAGAAGCTCGGCATCCCCCGGGCCTACGGCACCTATGACGAGCTGCTGGCCGATCCCAACGTCGATGCGGTCTACAACCCGTTGCCCAACCACCTGCACGTGCCGCTGACCATTCAGGCCACCAAGGCCGGCAAGCATGTGCTGTGCGAGAAGCCGATCGCCATCACCGCGGCCGAGGCCGAACAGCTGCGCCAGTGCCCGAAGGACCGCATCGTGATGGAAGCCTTCATGGTGCGCTTCCATCCGCAGTGGCTGCGCGCGCGCGAGATCGTCAGGAGCGGCGAGATCGGCGAGCTCAAGACCGTCAACGTGGTGTTCTCCTATTTCAACGCCGACCCCAACAACGTGCGCAACCAGGCCGACATCGGCGGCGGCGGCATCCTCGACATCGGCTGCTATCCGATCGTCGGCGCGCGTTTCCTGTTCGGATCGGAACCGAAGCGCGTGGTCTCGGTGATCGAGCGCGATCCCACCTTCCGCACCGACCGGCTGGCCGGCGCGCTGGTCGATTTCGGCGGCGGCCGGCATCTCAACTTCACCTGCTCGACCCAGCTGGTGCCGTACCAGAGCGTGCAGGCGCTCGGCACCAAGGGCCGGGTCGAGATCATCATCCCGTTCAACGCGCCGCAAGGGGAGGCGACCACCATCCTGGTCGACACCGGCAAGGCGCTCGACCGCTCTTCGGCCCGGCGCGAGACCATCGCGCCGTGCGACCAGTATGCCGAAGAGGCCGAGGCCTTCGCGCTCGCGGTGCTGGAGGGCAAGACGCTGTCCTACGGGATCGACGATGCGATCCAGAACATGCGCATCCTCGACGCGCTGTTCCGCTCCGACGTCGAAGGCGGCTGGGTCGGTCTGTAAGAGGACTGCGACGTCCATGCAATACCGCGACCCCAACGCGCTTCTGCCGGAGATCCCGATCATCGATTGCGATGAGGGCGGTGCGATCCGGTTGTTCGACCAGACCGCCGCCGGCGCGCGCCGCCTCGCCGCCGTCGCCAGGCGCAGCTATACGCCGCCCGTGGTGGCGTTCCTCGACTGGCGCTCGCGCCAATGGGTGGAGCGCAACGATTCTCCCTACGTGCCGGAGATCGAGCACATCGCCGAGCAGCTGCCCGGCGCGGGGGTACATGCGCTCAACTGCTCGTACGAGTGGGCCTGCACCACCGCGGCGGTCGCGCCGCTGATGATGCGCTGCCTCGACTGGCGCCTCGACGGCATGGGTCACGAGGTGGTGGTGGCGCGCCATCGCAGCCCCGCCGGCTCATGGCTCAACGTGACCTACCCCGGCTTCGTCGGCGTGCTGACCGCGCTGGCGCCGGGCCGCTTCGCCGCCGCGCTCAACCAGGCGCCGCTGCGCCGCCGCACTTATCTGCTGCCGATCGACTGGCTGATCGACCGGATCAAGGTCAACGGCACCCGCGCCATGCTGCCGACCCATCTGCTGCGCCTGGTGTTCGAAACCTGCAGCAATTTCGACGAAGCGGTCGAGGTGTTGCGTGAGACGCCGATCGCCATGCCCTGTCTGTTCGCGATCTCCGGCGCCAAGGGCGAAGCCTGCGTGATCGAGCGCCAGGAGGAGAAGGCCTTCGTGTTCGACGGCAACGAGGTGATGGCCAACCACTGGATGAACAGCCAGTGGCGGCGCGGCCGCGCGCGCGGCATCGACAGCGAGGGCCGCTGGCACGCCCTGCGCGCCGTGGCCCAGCAGCAGCGCGATCCCGGCCAGGGCTTCGGCTGGCTGCGCCCGCCCGTCCTCAACCGCTTCACGCGCCTCGCCGCGGTCATGAATGCCGCCACCGGCGCCCTCTCCGTCGTCGGCCTCGAGGCCAAGGGCACCATCGCCATGCCGGTCACCAAGGCGCTGCACCTCGGTGCGGTCATCCCGGTCAAGAAATAATGTAATTATT
>DATFDU010000282.1:0-8532 GCA_035251915.1 Dongiaceae bacterium
GGCGTCGACATGATCGACTGCTCCACCGGCGGCAACGTCCAGAAGGCCGAGATCCCCGTCGGCCCGGGCTACCAGACGCCGTTCGCCGCGCGCATCCGGCGCGAGGCGGGGATCCCGACCGCGGCGGTCGGCCTCATCACCGGCGCCGCGCAAGCCGATCACATCGTTCGCGGCGGCGAAGCGGACCTGGTGCTGCTGGCCCGCGAGCTGTTGCGCTCGCCATACTGGCCGCTGGAGGCCGCGGCCGAGCTCGGCCACAAGATCTCCTGGCCTTCGCAATACCTGCGCGCTGCGCCCACAGGCGCGCAAGCCCGCACGCCGTCGCACGAGATCGACTAGGCGCCGGCCGCTCGTCGCAAGGCGGCACGCGCCAGCAGTCGCGTGGAGTCGAGAGCCGGCAACGGTGAGTTTCCATCGTTGATGATCAGCGGAATCTCGGTGCAGCCGAGGATGACCGCATCGCACCCCTCGTCTTTCATGCGCACAATGACGCGCTGGAAATACGCGATCGAGTCCGGCTTGAAGCGGTCATAGACCAGTTCCTCCATGATGATCCGATTGGTCTCCGCGCGCTCCGCTGCGCTGGGACGCAGATAGGCGAGGCCGCGCGCGGTCAGCGCCTCGGGGTAGACCTCGCTGTCCACCAGCCAGCGGGTCCCGGTGATGCCCAGACGCCCGAAGCCGCGCGCCGCCGCCTCGGCCGCCACGACTTCGGCGATGTGCAGCCACGGCAATGGCGAGCGCGGCAGCACCAGCGGCAGCGCCTCGTGGATCGTGTTGTCGGGGCAGATCAGGAAATCGGCGCCGATCCGCGCCAGCTTGCCGGCGGAGGCGAGCATGAGGTCGGCCACCCCCGGCAGGTCGCCGCGCTCGAGGCACGCCACATAGTCCGCGAGCGAGGGCGTATGCATCGAGACTTCCGGATGCGCATGCGGACCGAGCAGCGCCGCGCCTTCGATGCAGATCGTCTTGTAGCAAAGCGCCGCGCCCTCCGCAGAACACGCGACGATCCCGATATGCTCAGCCTTCATGTCCGGACTCCACAAGCGCGCGCAAATGCCGCTTTCGATCTGACCATGTACCGATTGAAAATTCGTGGCAACAGGTTCAACCTGCGCGGGCCGCACGCAATCTCACGGGACGGCGCCATGGAACTCGATCCGGTCTTCCTTTCCCGCCTGCAGTTCGCCTGGGTGGTCGCGTGGCACATCCTGCTGCCGGCGTTCACCGTCGGCCTTGCCTCCTTCATCGCCGTGCTGGAAGGCATCCACCTGTTCACCGGGCGCGAGATCTATCTGCGCATCTCGATGTTCTGGATCAAGATCTTCTCGGTGTCGTTCGGCATGGGCGTGGTCTCCGGCGTCATCATGCCGTTCCAGTTCGGCACCAACTGGAGCCGGTTCTCCGACGCGACCGCCGACATCCTCGGCCCGCTCCTCGCCTACGAAGGGCTCACCGCCTTCTTCCTCGAGGCCGCGTTCCTGGGCGTGCTGCTGTTCGGGCGCAAGCTGGTGCCGCCCTGGGCGCATTTCACCGCCGCTCTGATGGTGGCGATCGGCACCCTGTTCTCCTCGTTCTGGATCCTCGCCGCCAACAGCTGGATGCAGACGCCGGTCGGCTACGAGATCGTCGACGGCCGCTTCGTCCCGCGGGACTGGATCGAGATCATCTTCAATCCGTCGTTCCCCTATCGGCTGGCGCATACGGTCACGGCCTTCTACGTGACCACGGCGTTCGCCGTTGTGGCAGTCGCCGCCTGGCTGCTGCGGACGGGGCGGTTTGTTGCCGAAGCGCGCATCATGATGTCGATGACGCTGTGGCTGCTGAGCGTGCTGGTGCCGCTGCAGGTGCTGATCGGCGACCTGCACGGGCTCAATACGCGCGAGCATCAGCCGGCCAAGCTGGCCGCCATCGAAGCGCACTGGGAGACCGCGCGCGGCGTGCCGCTGATCCTGTTCGCCATTCCCGATGAGGAGGCGGAGACCAACCACCTGGTGGTCGAGGTGCCGTACCTCGGCAGCCTCATCCTCGCCCACAGCCTGGATGCAGAGATCAAGGGGCTGAAGGATTTCCCACGCGAGGACCGACCACCGGTCGCACTCCCGTTCTTGTCGTTCCGCCTCATGGTCGGCATCGGCGTGTTGATGCTGGCCGTCGTGGTGGCGAGTTGGTGGCTGCGGTACCGCGACCGGCTGTTCGACTCGCCCTGGTTTCTGCGCGCGTGCATGGTGATGGCGCCGCTCAGCTTCGTCGCCGTGCTCGCCGGCTGGACGACGACGGAAGTCGGCCGTCAACCCTGGACTGTCTATGGGCTGATGCGCACGGCGGATTCAGTGCCGCCGTCCCTGACCGGCAGCGAGGTCCTGGTCTCGCTGCTCGGCTACATGGCCGTCTATCTCATCATCTTCCCCGCGGGCATCATGGTGATGGCCAAGCTGGTGCGCAAAGGTCCGGACTCGATCGAATCCGATTCGCCGATCGAGAGCGGCCGGCCCGAGCGGCCAACGCGCGTGCAGCTCCACTCCGAAGGGGAAGCGCCATGAACGAGGTGCTTGATTTCGTCCCGATCTGGACCCTCATCCTTGGCCTCGGGATCTTCTTCTACGTGCTGCTCGACGGCTTCGATCTCGGCGTCGGCATGCTTCATGGGCTGGCGCCCGACACCGACAGCCGCAACATCATCATGAACTCGATCGCGCCGGTGTGGGACGGCAACGAGACCTGGCTGGTGCTGGGCGGCGTCGGGCTGCTCGCCGCCTTTCCGCTCGCCTTCGCGATCATCATCCCGGCGCTCTATTTTCCGATCCTGGTCATGCTGCTGGCCCTGGTATTCCGGGGCGTGGCGTTCGAGTTCCGCTTCCGCGACGCGCCGCACCGCACGTTCTGGGATCACGGCTTCTGCTACGGCTCGGCGATTGCCACCTTCGCGCAGGGCATCATGCTGGGCGCGTTCATCCAGGGCTTCGACGTCGACGGGCGGGATTTCGTCGGCTCGACCTTCGATTTCGTCACCCCGTTCTCATTGATGACGGGCATCGCGCTCGTCTTCGGCTACGGCCTGCTCGGCGCCGGCTGGCTGATCCTCAAGACCGAAGGCGGGATCCAGGCGGCCGCCCGCCGTCACGGCAAGGTCTGTCTCGTCGCTGTCCTGATCGCGGTCCTCATCGTCAGCGCATGGACACCGCTGCAGCACGCCGAGATCGCGGCGCGCTGGTTCTCCTGGCCGAACATCGCGCTGCTTGCGCCGGTGCCGATCGCGACCGCGCTCGCCGCCTTCGGCACCTGGCGCGCGCTGAGCGGCAGATCGGAGGCCGGCGCCTTCATCGGCGCGGCGATCCTGTTCACGCTCTCCTACATAGGCATCGCGATCAGCCTGTGGCCGATGATCGTGCCTTATCACTACAGCCTGTGGGAAGCCGCCTCCTCGCCGCGCACCCAGGCCTTCCTGCTGGTCGGCACGCTGTTCCTGCTGCCGGTGATCCTGGTCTACACCGGCTGGTCCTACTGGGTGTTCCGCGGCAAGGTGCGGGCGGACATCGGCTACCACTGAGGCGGCAAGGCCCCGCGCCCTGCGCCCCGGGGAACTTTGGACCCACGGCAAGGTTCAAGAAGGCGTAGGCGATCCAACCGGAGACTTGCCCAGTGCGGGCCCTGACTGTCGTTCCCCGCCGGCCCGATACACTGGCCCTCAGCAACCTCGAGGAGCCGGTCGCAGGCGAGCGCCAGCTTCTCGCCCGCACGCTCGCCCTGGGCGTGTGCGGAACCGACCGCGAGATCATCGCAGGCCACTATGGCGAAGCGCCGGAGGGCGCCGACCGTCTCATCATCGGACACGAGTCCCTCGCGGAGGTCGCGTCGGCTCCAGCCGCCAGCGGCTTCGCCGCGGGCGATCTGATCGTCGGCATCGTCCGCCGGCCGGATCCGATCCCGTGCGCCAACTGCGCCGCCGGCGAATGGGACATGTGCCGCAACGGACTCTATACCGAGCACGGGATCAAAGGCGCCCACGGCTATGCCGCGGAGCAGTTCGCAATCGATCCGGAATACGCGGTCAGGATCGACCCGACCCTGCGCGACACCGGCGTGCTGCTGGAGCCGGCAAGCATCGTGGCGAAGGCGTGGGATCACATCGAGCGCATCGCCGCGCGCGCGGTGTGGCGGCCGCGCGCCGTGCTGGTGACCGGCGCAGGCCCGGTCGGCCTGCTGGCGGCGATGATGGGGGTGCAGCGCGGGCTCGAGGTCACCTTGTTCGATCGCGCCGAGGACGGCATCAAGCCCAGGCTGGCCGAGACACTCGGTGCCCATTACCAAACGGGAGAGCTTTCCAACCTGACGCCGCGGCCAGACATCATTCTCGAATGCACCGGCGCGCCGGCCGTCATTATCGCCGCGCTGGGAATCACCAGTCCGGCGGGGATCGTGTGCCTCGCCGGCCTGTCCAGCGGACAGCACACGGTCGAGATCGCCAGCAACGTGCTCGGACGCACGATGGTGCTGGAGAACGACGTGGTCTTCGGCACCGTCAATGCCAACCGCCGCCACTATGCCATGGCCGCCGATGCGCTCGCCGCCGCCGACCAGGACTGGCTGCGCATGATGATCACCCGGCGGGTGCCGCTGTCCGCCTGGGCGGATGCGTTCGAACGTCGCGCCGGCGACGTCAAAACTGTGATCGATTTCACGTTGCGCTGATGTCGTCCAGGATCGAAGACTATGCGCTGATCGGAGACTGCGAGACCGCCGCCCTGGTGGCGCGCGACGGCTCGATCGATTGGCTATGCTGGCCGCGCTTCGATTCATGCGCCTGCTTCGCGGCCCTGCTCGGCACGCCCGAGAATGGCCGATGGCTGATCGCGCCGGTCGAAACGCCCACCGAAATCACGCGTGCCTATGCGGAAGACACCCTGGTCCTGGAGACGACGGTCGCGACTGCGGAGGGCGAGGTCACCCTGGTCGACTTCATGCCGCCGCGGACCGGGGATGACGGCCACGACATTTCCGATCTGGTGCGGCTGGTGGTGGGAAAGCGCGGCACCGTCGCAATGAGGATGGAGCTGATCCTGCGTTTCGACTACGGCAGCGCGGTGCCCTGGGTGGAAAAGTTGCCCGACGGCTCCGGCATCAGCGCGGTGGCCGGTCCCGACCGCGTCGTCCTGCACACCCCAGTCGCGCTCCGCGGCGAGAACAAGCACACCGTCGCCGAGTTCCAGGTCAAGGAAGGCGAGATGGTGCCCTTCGTCCTGACGCACGAGGCATCGCACCTCCCCATCCCCGCGGCGATCGATCCGTCCCGATCCCGCGACGAGACGGTGCGGTTCTGGCGCGCCTGGTGCGCCCACTGCAATTACGGCGGCCAGTGGCACCAGGCGGTGCAGCGCTCGCTCATCACGCTCAAGGCGCTCACCTACCGTCCGACCGGCGGGATCGTCGCGGCCGCCACGACCTCCCTGCCCGAGAAGCTGGGCGGCGTGCGGAACTGGGACTACCGCTACTGCTGGCTGCGCGACGCGACGCTCACCCTGATCGCACTGATGCAGACCGGTTACTACCACGAGGCGGAGGAATGGCGGCGCTGGCTCCTGCGCGCGGCGGCCGGCAGCCCGGAGCAGACGCAGATCATGTATGGCATCGCCGGCGAGCGGCGCCTGTCCGAGTGGGAGGTCCCCTGGCTGCCCGGCTATGAATCCTCGCGCCCGGTCCGCATCGGCAATGCCGCCGCCGACCAGCTGCAGCTCGATGTCTATGGCGAAGTGATGGACGCGCTGTATCAGGGCCGCATGGGCAAGCTGGAGCGGGACAAGACGGCGTGGGGTCTGCAGATCGCGCTGGCGCAGCATCTCGAGGAGGCCTGGCGCGCACCCGACGAAGGCATCTGGGAGACGCGTGGCGGGCGGCAGCATTTCACCTTCTCGAAGGTGATGTGCTGGGTCGCGTTCGACCGCGCCGTGAAGACGCTGGACAAGGACGGCGGCGACCCGGCGTTGAGCCAACGCTGGTGCGCCGTACGGGACGAGATTCATGCCGACGTCTGCCGCAACGGGTTCGATGCGGCGCAGAACAGCTTCGTGCAGGCCTATGGCTCGCATCATCTCGACGCCAGCCTGCTGCTGATGCCGCTGGTCGGATTCCTGCCGCACGACGATCCGCGCATGATCGGCACCGTCGCGGCGGTCCAGCGGCGCCTGCTCGAGGGCGGCTTTATCCAGCGCTACGACACCACCGAAACCGACGACGGCCTGCCGCCCGAGGAGGGCGTGTTCCTCGCCTGCAGTTTCTGGCTGGTGGACAATCTCTGCCTGCAGGGCCGCTGGGACGAAGCCACCGCGCTGTTCGAACGCCTGCTGGCCTTGCGCAACGACGTCGGACTGTTGGCGGAAGAATACGACACCGTCTCATGCCGTCAGGTCGGCAACTTTCCCCAGGCCTTCTCCCACGTCGCGCTGATCAACAGCGCCCTCAACCTGACCCGCGCCGCCGCCGCCACCCGCCAGCGCGCCAAGGACGAGCAGCCCGAGAAGCAGCAGTCCGCGCCCTCCTAGGCGAGGCTCGACCTGGCGCCGACGGGCGACGTCAGAAGCGGTCGACGTCCGTGATTGCCTTGGCAAACGCCTGCGGCGCCTCCTGCGGCAGATTGTGTCCGATACCGCCGCTGATGAGGCGATGCTCGTAGTTGCCAGAGAACTTCCTGGCGTAGGCGGCCGGATCTGGGTGCGGCGCGCCGTTCGCATCGCCCTCCAGGGTGACGGACGGCACGGTGATCAACGGACCCTGCGCCAGACGCCGCTCCAGCTCGTCATACTGTGACTCCCCTTCGGCCAAGCTTAGCCGCCAACGGTAGTTGTGGATCGCGATGTCGACGTGATCCGGATTGTCGAAGGCGGCCGCGCTGCGCATGAACGTGTCGTCATCGAAGCTCCACTTCGGCGACGCCAGCTGCCAGATAAGCCTGGCAAAGTCGCGCCGGTATTCCTGGTATCCAGCGCGGCCGCGGTCGGTGGCGAAATAGTACTGGTACCACCATTCCAGCTCGCGCCCGGGCGGCAAGGGCTTCTTGTTGGCGTCACGGCTGCCGATCAGGTAGCCGCTGGCCGAGACCATGGCCTTGACGCGAACGGGCCAGAGCGCCGCCACGATGTTGGCCGTGCGGGCACCCCAATCGCAGCCGCCGACGATCGCCTTCTCGATGCCGAGCGCATCCATCAAGGCGATGACATCGACCGCCAGGACGGCCTGCTGACCGTTGCGCGGCGTGCTGTCCGACAGGAACCGCGTCGTGCCGTAGCCGCGCAGGTAGGGAACGACCACCCGGTAGCCCGCCGAAGCCAGCAGCGGCGCGACGTCGACATAGCTGTGGATGTCGTACGGCCAGCCGTGCAGGAGGATGACCGCCGGACCATCGGCGGGACCTGCCTCGGCATATCCCACGCTGAGAACGCCGGCATCGATCTGCTTCAGCACGTCAAACGATTTGTTCGCGGAGCCGGCAGCACCGGATTGCGCGTGAGCGGTGCCGAACCCACCGAGGTCGGCAAGAGCGACAGCGGCGGCGCCCAGGAAACCGCGGCGGGCCAGTTGAATATCTTCAAGCATCTGATCGTGACCTCCGTGAAACGTCCAATACGACGACGGCTTAGTGGTGGGTCTCGCTCTGCACCGGAACGATGAGTTCGACAGACTTGCTCTCGATGATCTGGTGGGTTGGATCGGCCAACTGGACCAGCACCTTGTGCGGTCCGACGGGCAAGCCCTGGATGATCAGCGGCACGCCGCTCGCGTCCGCCCAATGCCACGGCGAGCCATCGATGGAGATATGCAGATGCCCGACCCTCGGCGTCACATCGAGCGCGGCCGGACCGAATACCGGAATGATGCGCAGGTTCTCGGTGCGATATCGGATCACCACGAGACCCCGTGACAACGCCTCGGGAAGAGGCTCATCGACGTGAAGCCGGGGCGCCGGCTCGGAGGCGACCGGCAGCGGCGCAGGCGCATAGCTCTCCGCGGCGGCCGCGCCGCAGGTCAAGGCAAAGCTGCTCGCCGCGGCAAGCGTGAGGATGCGAAGCGAATTCATGAGGACACCTTGCTGTTGGACGCGACAGCCTGCCCGATGAGTCCGGGCAGGCCGTCAAGAGTGATCAGATGACGGTGGTCGAGACTTCGATGTTGCCGTGGACCGCCTTGGAATACGGGCAGATCGCGTGCGCGGCTTCGGCAATCTCTTCCGCGATCGCGCGGTCGATGCCCGGCAGGCTGACGCTGAGGCGGGCCTGCAGGAAAAAGGAATTGCCGGCGCGGTTCAGGTCGATCTCGGCATCGACCGCCTTGTCGGCGGGAAGGGCGATCTTGCGCTGGGCAGCGGCGAGTTCGATCGCGCCCAGGTAGCAGGCGGACCAGGCGGCGGCGAACAGGTTCTCGGCGGCGGGGTGCGGCTGCGGCAGCTTCACGTCGAGAAAGCCGTCGCTGCTGCGCGTGGCGCCGTCGCGGCCGCTGGTGGTGTGGGTCCGTCCGGTGAAAAGGGTCTTCGCGGTGGTG
>DATFDU010000283.1:0-3049 GCA_035251915.1 Dongiaceae bacterium
GTGCAGATGCGCGCCGCCTTGGTGGCGGAGCGGGGCCAGCTCGCGGTGGTTGAGGCCGAGCGCCGCCAGGCCCAGGCCCAGGTCGCGCAATCCGAAGCCGAAGTGGAGCTGGCGGCGAGCGAGCTGGAGAAGACCATGGTGCGCGCGCCGATCGACGGTGTGGTCGGCGACCGCTCGGTGCGGCCCGGGCAGTTCGTGAAGCAGGGACAGCAGCTGCTGGCGCTGGTTCCAACCAACATGCACGTGGTCGCGAATTTCAAGGAAACGCAGCTCGGCCGCATCCGGCCCGGGCAGCAGGTCGAGATCCACGTCGACGCATTCCCCGACCAGCCAGTGATCGGCACGGTCGAAAGCTTCTCGCCGGCGAGCGGCGCACAGTTCAGCCTGCTGCCGCCGGAGAACGCCACCGGCAACTTCACCAAGATCGTGCAGCGCGTGCCGATACGCATTGGCCTGCCGGAAGGCAGCACGCTCGCCGGATTGCTGCGGCCGGGGCTCTCGGTCATGGTCAGCATCGACACGCGCACCGAGGGCGGCGAGGCGCTGGCAGCCGCGGGTGACGGCCTGCTGTTCGGTGCGGCGCAAGCCAGTACGCGGGAGCCCGAGGCGACCGGCAGCAGCAACTAGCCGAGCCTGTGCGGTGCGTGCGTCCCTTTCTCAACGGCAGGGCTTGGTCTTGCCATCCATTACTTTGACTGCGCCCCCTAGTGCCGCCCGGATCAATTGCGCGAAACACCGTGCGGCAGCAGTCGTGGATGGCAAGACCAAGCTCTGCCGTCAGCGCGGGGTGCGCTCATGACTCCCCGCGTCACCCCGCGCCACTGGGCCGGCTTCGTCGCGATGGTCGTCGGCATGTTCATGGCGATCCTGGATATCCAGATCGTCGCCTCGTCGCTGAAGGACATCCAGGCGGGACTTTCCGCCAGCGCCGATGAAATCAGCTGGATCCAGACCTCGTACCTGATCGCCGAAGTGGTGATGATACCGCTCACCGGCTATCTGGCGCGGCTGATGTCGACCCGCGTGCTGTTCACCATCTCCTCCGCCGGCTTTGCGCTGAGCTCGCTGCTGTGCGCGCTGGCCGTCGATATCGAATCCATGATCGTGTTCCGCGCCATCCAGGGCTTCATCGGCGGCGCGATGATCCCGGTCACGTTCGCGGCCAGCTTCCTGATGTTCCCGCGCGAATGGCGCAACAACATCTCTGTCTTGATGGGGCTGGTCGCCACCATGGCGCCGACCATCGGTCCATCGCTCGGCGGCTGGATCACCGAGCACAGCTCCTGGCACTGGCTGTTCCTGATCAACCTGCTGCCGGGCGTGATCGTCTCGGTGCTGGTGTGGACCTGCATCGACATCGACAAGCCGAATCCGTCGCTGCTCAAGGGCATCGACATCCTCGGCTTCGTGCTGATGGCCCTGTTCCTCGGCTCGGTCGAGTATGTGATGGAGGAGGGGCCGCGCTGGGACTGGCTCGACGACGAGGCGGTGCGCGCGGTGGCGATGATCGGCGCCGGCGCCGGCATCGGCTTCTTCTGGCGCATGTTCAGCTACGGCAACCCGATCGTCGATCTGCGCGCCTTCGCGGACCGCAACTTCGCGCTCGGCTGCCTCTACAGCTTCATCATCGGCGTCGGGCTGTACGGCATCGTCTACATCATGCCGCTGTTCCTGGCGAATATCCGCGGCTACAACGCGTTGCAGATCGGTGAGGTGATGTTCGTGACCGGCGTGTTCCAGTTCCTGTCGGCGCCGATCGCCGGCCGCCTCGCCAAGGTGCTGGACCCGCGCGCCATGCTGGTGCTCGGCCTCTGCCTGTTCGGCGGCGGCGTCTATCTGCAGTCGCTGCTGACGGCGGAGTGGGGATTCTGGGAGTTCTTCCTGCCGCAGGCGGTGCGTGGCCTTGCGCTGATGTTCCTGTTCATGCCGGTCAACATCATGGCGCTCGGCACCCTGCCGCCGGAGCGGCTGCAGAATGCCAGCGGCCTCTACAACCTGATGCGCAACCTCGGCGGCGCGATCGGCCTTGCCGCCATCAACACCGTGATGATCGACCGCTTGGCGCTGCACTGGATGCGGCTGGTGGAGAACCTGACGCCCGGCAATCCCAACCTGCAGGAATTCCTGGCCAACACCGGCGCCGGACTCTCGATCAATCTCGGCGAAGCGGGCGATGCGGCGGCCACCAGGCTGCTGGCCAACATGGTGCGGCAGCAGGCGGACGTGCTGACCTTCGCCGACGTGCTGCTGCTGATGGCCGCGGTGTTCATCGCCAGCCTCGCGCTGATCCCGCTGCTGCGCAAGCCACGCCCCGCGCCGAGCGCGGGCGGGGCGCACTAAGGGTGTTACTTACGAGAAGCCAGCCACCTTGTGCGGCACGTAGGGTTCTTCGAGCGCCGCGATCTCCTCCGGCGATAGCTTCAATGACACAGCAGCGACCGCATCGGTCAGATGGTGCGGCTTGCTGGCGCCGATGATGGGCGCGGTCACGCCGGGCTTGGCCAGCACCCAGCCGAGCGCGACCTGCGCGCGTGACACGCTGCGCTCCTTCGCGACCGCGGCGACGCGCTCCACGACCTTGCGGTCGGCATCCTCGGTCGCCGTGTAGAGTGTCTTCGCATATTGATCCGTCTCGGACCTCTTCGTGGTCTCGCTCCAATCACGGGTCAGGCGGCCGCGCGCCATCGGGCTCCAGGGGATGACGCCGATTCCTTCCGCCGCGCACAGCGGCAGCATCTCGCGCTCCTCCTCGCGATAGAGCAGGTTGAGATGGTTCTGCATGCTGGCGAAGCGGGTCGAGCCGTGGGCGTCGGCGGCGTAGAGCGACTTGGCGAACTGCCAGGCGAACATCGACGACGCGCCGATGTAGCGGGTCTTGCCGGCCTTCACCAGGTCGTGCAGCGCCTCCAGCGTCTCCTCGATCGGCGTGTCGTAGTCCCAGCGGTGGATCTGGTAGAGGTCGACATAGTCGGTGCCGAGGCGCTTCAGGCTGGCATCGATCTCGTTGAAGATCGCCTTGCGCGAGAGACCGCCGCCGTTCGGTCCGGGT
>DATFDU010000284.1:0-4338 GCA_035251915.1 Dongiaceae bacterium
GCAAGAAGTGGGATATCGTTGAAGTCGTCGGCAAGTGGGATGACGGCACCGCGCAGAAGGTGACCGCCGATGCGGTCGCCGTGCAGAAGAAGTTCGACGGCGTCACGGTGCAGGGCGGCTCCACCGGCACGGTTCGCGCCCTCATGGATGCCGGCCATCCGTTCGTGCCGGTCGGCGGCGAGACCGAGAATGGCTTCCGCAAGCTGTGCGCCGCGCATGGCGCGGAAGGCCTGAAGTGCGCGTCCGGCGGGACCGGCCCGGCCCAGGTCGCGGTCGCGATCAAGACCGCCATCGCCGCGCTCGAAGGCCAGGTGGTGCCACAGTCGGTGAAGCTGCCGCTGGCGACCACGGAAGAGCCGAACTTCAAGGACGGCGAGAGCTACTACGCCAAGGAAGGCGACAACTTCTTCGTCGGCAATGCCTTCCCGACCTGTGGGATCAACTTCACCGCCCAGGAAATCATGGGCCAGTCTGAGGCGAACGACTAACCACGATCGCAAACACCGTTGACTAGTCCCGGCGCCGCTGGGGATCATCCCCCACGGCGCCGGTTTGTCACCGGCCTTACCTGAGAAGCACGCGATGGACGGTAATGCTTCCGCCTCGTTGTTCCATATGGAAGGCGTTTCCAAGCGCTATGGCGGCGTCAACGCGCTGACCAACGCCGACCTGACGGTCGAGGCCGGCCGCATCCACGGCGTGCTCGGCGAGAACGGGGCGGGCAAATCCACGCTGATGAAGGTCATGGCCGGCGTTGTCCAGCCCGACGAGGGCAGCATGACGCTCGCCGGCAACGCCGTTCGCTTCGCCAATCCCGCCGCGGCCAATGCGGCCGGCATCGTCTGCATCTTCCAGGAGTTGTCGCTGGTGCCCGATCTCTCGGTCGCCGACAACATCTGCATCAGCAACCCGCCCAAGCGCTTCGGCCTGATCGACCAGCGCGCCCAGCGCCGCATGGCCGAGGAGGCGCTGGCACGCGCCGGCGGCGAGGACATCCATCCGATGGCGCCGGTCAAGGACCTGCCGCTCTCGCGCCGCCAGCTGGTCGAGATCGCCAAGGCGCTGGTGCGCAATCCGCGTATCCTCATCCTCGACGAGGCGACCTCGGCGCTGACCGCCGCCGATGTGCGCAAGGTGTTCGCTGTGCTGAAGCGCCTGCGCTCCGAAGGCCTCGCGCTGCTCTATATCTCGCACCGCATGGCGGAGATCGCCGAGCTCGCGGACGAAAGCACGGTGTTCCGCAACGGCCGCAATGTCGGCACCTTCAAGTCCGGCGCCAAGACCGACGCCGAGATCGTCGAAATGATGATCGGCCGCGAATACACCCATGCCTTCCCGCCCAAACCGGCGCCGAAAGCCGGCACCGGGACGCCGGCGCTGGAAGTGCGCAATCTCTCCTGGAACAACCGGCTGAAGGATATTTCGCTCACCGCGCGCGCCGGCGAGATCGTGGGCTTGGGCGGTCTCGACGGGCAGGGGCAGCGCGAGCTGCTGCTGTCGCTGTTCGGCGTGCTGCGCGGCGCATCGGGCGAGGTCCTGATCAACGGCAGGAAGGCGACGCTGGGCAGTCCCAACCAGGCGAAGCGCGGCGACATGGCGCTGATCCCGGAGGATCGCAAGACCGAAGGCCTGATGCTGCCGATGTCGGTGCGCGACAACCTCTCCATGGCCTCGCTGTCGCGCCTGTCACGCCTCGGCCTGGTCGACCAGGCGGCCGAGAGCAGCGCGATCGACGAAATGATCGCGCTGCTGGGGATCAAGACCGACGGCACCGCGGTGCCGGTCGGCACCCTGTCGGGCGGCAACCAGCAGAAGATCGTCATCGCCAAATGGCTGATGACCAGGCCCAAGGTCATTCTGCTGAACGACCCGACCCGCGGCATCGATGTCGGCACCAAGGCCGAGATCTATCAGCTGCTGCGCAAGCTTGCCGATGGCGGCGCGGCCATCCTGTACTACTCGACCGATTATGACGAGCTGGTCGGCTGCTGCGACAAGGTGCTGGTCATGTATGACGGCGCGATCGGCCGTGTCCTCACCGGCGCGGAAATCACCGAGCGCGCCCTGGTCGGCAGCGCGCTCAATCTCGGTGCTAGCCACGCGGAGGCGGGAACGCCCAGCCTGGCGGGCGCGGGAGCGGGACGATGAGCGACCACGCGCTCTCCGCGCCACATTCGGGCGACTGGCGCTATTGGTTCGGCGAGCAGCGCGGCACGCTCCTGGCGTTCGCGGTCTTCATCATGATGTTCGTGATCTATACCGGCAACCATCCGGCCGGCTTCAACGCCAACGTCGTCACCACCGCCGCGAACAAGGGCGTGCTGCTGGCCCTGGTGGCGATCGCGCAGACCTTCGTGGTCTTGACCGCGGGCATCGATCTCTCCATCGGCATGATCTTCATCCTGTGCAACTGCGTCGCCTCCTACATCGTGGTGGGGACGGCGCTGGAGGCCACGCTCGGCGTGTTCGGCGTGCTGCTGACGGGGCTTGCCTGCGGTGCGCTCAACGGGCTGATCGTGATCTACGGCCGGCTGCAGCCGATCGTGACCACCATCGCGACCGGCGCGGCTTTCTTCGGCATCGCCCTGTTGCTCCGCCCATTTCCCGGCGGCGCGGTGCACGAAGGCTTGGCGGATTTCCTGACCGGGCAGTTGCCCGGCGGCATCCCGGCCAGCGCGGTCGCGCTGCTGGTGGTCGTGCTGGTGATCTGGATTCCGTTTCGCAAATCGATGCTGGGCCGCGTCGTCTATGCCGTGGGCTCCGCGGAGCCCGCCGCCTATATGTCCGGCCTGAACATCCAGCGCGCGAAGTTCGCCGCCTATGCGCTCGCCGGCCTACTCGCGGCGATCGGCGGCCTCTTCATCACCTTCGTGACCTACACCGGCGAAGCCTCCTCGGCCAACGCCAACACCTATACGCTGAACTCGATCGCCGCCGTCGTGCTGGGCGGCGTGTCGTTGTTCGGGGGGCGGGGCAGCGCGATCGGCGCGATCTTCGGCGCGCTCATCTACCGCACCATCGGCGACCTGCTGTTCGTGTTCGATCTCGATGCGCTGTGGCAGCCGTTGTTCCTCGGCGTTGTCCTGCTGGTCTCGGTCTGCCTCGGTTCGTTCCGCCTGATCCGCATCCGCAACCGGCTCGATCTGTTCGGGTGAGGCCGTGACCAATCTCAGCGCCACCAATCCCGTTCTGCGCCGCTTCGATCCCGCGGTCCTGACGGCGTTCGGCTGCATCATCGTGCTGCTGCTGATCGGCAGCCTCGTCAATGAGAACTTCCTGTCGCCGGAGTATCTGCTGCAGCAGCTCCAGGTCGGCTCCTTCCTGGCGCTGGTCGCCACCGGGATGATGATCGTGATCCTGCTGGGGCAGATCGACCTGTCGGTGCCGTGGATCATCACGGTCGGCGGGATGATGTCCACGGCGGCGGCAGGGTGGGGGCCGTGGGGCGCCACCTTTGCCATTCCGGTCGGCATCCTGTGCGGTCTGGCATTCGGCCTCATCAATGGTATCGGCGTCGCGTACCTGCGCGTGCCGTCGATGATCTTCACCCTTGCCATCAACTCTGTGGCGCTTGGCTTGATGACCGTCCGCACCGGCGGCTTCGCACCGCAGGACATGGCGACCGAAGCGATGAACGAGCTCGCCACCGGCCGCCTGATCTTCGGCATTCCGAACCCGGTCTGGGTGTGGATCCTCGTCGGCGGCGCAACGGTGTTCCTGCTGCGGCGCACGGTGTTCGGCCGCGCCGTCTACGCCATCGGCAACCGCGAGGTGGCGGCCTATCTCTCCGGCATCCGCACGCAGCGGGTCGTGCTCGCCGCCTTCGCCATCTCTGGCGCGCTCTCGGCCTTTGCTGGCGCGCTGCTCGCCGGCTATTCGACCAAGGCCTATCAGGGCATGGGCGATCCGTACCTGCTGCCGTCGATCGCGGCGGTGGTGCTGGGCGGAACGTCGATCCTCGGCGGCCGCGGCACCTATCTCGGCACCGTCGCCGGGATCATCCTCATCACCCTGCTGCAGTCGATTCTCTCGGTGGTGCAGATCGAGGAAGCGTTCCGCCAGCTGATCTATGGCGCCGTCATCATCGCCATGCTTCTGGTCTACGGCCGCCAGCGCAAGCTGACCTGATCCGTCCTACAGACGCACTTCAATTGAACTGCGCGCCGTCCGCGACCTGCGCGGGGGAGGGGTGGTCAACGCCGCGAGCTTCTGGGCGCTTTCCGGGGTGATCGGTGTATAGATCGTGAGCCGGACCTCGCGATCGCTGTCGGCCTGGAACGTCGCGTAGTCGAGATCGAGCCGCCCGGCGTGCCGATGGTTCAGCACCTTGGACTGAGG
>DATFDU010000285.1:0-7093 GCA_035251915.1 Dongiaceae bacterium
ATCCCTCCGGCAGCTTTTCGATCGCATCGCAGCGCACGACCTTTTCGCCGCCCAGATGCGTCGCCGCGCCGTCGCTGTCGCTCGCCACCACCTCCAGCCACAGCTCGGTCTGGGAGAATTGCGGGCAGCGATCCAGCCACAACCGGATCGGCCCGAACTCCACCAGCTTCGATTCGCCGTGGTCGGAAGTCTTGAGGCCGAGCGTGTCGCGATAGAATTTCACCGCGCCGTCGAAATGATGCGGCGGCAGCTTCATGGCGACATTGTTGCCGCCGCGATAGTGCACCTTGCTGGCCATCACGCCGCTCCCGCCCGCTGCAGGGCTTCGATGCGTTCCACATAGCGCGGCCGCAGGTCGTTGAAGACCGCCATGAAATCGATCCTGCCGCGGCCGGACATGAGCGAATCCAGGTTGCGGAGGAAGGAATCCCAGCCGGCGCTGTGGTTGGCCAGCTCGTGGATCGGCAGCCCGGTGTGCAGCAGAGTCAGCAGCACCTTGTCGCCGCGTTCCGCCAGCTCGAAGCGCACCGCTCCTTCATCGACGCCCTTGCGCGAGCCGTCCGGCTGCAGGCGCTGCTGGAACCAGGTGAACGCGACGACATGCGGCTTGCGGAACTCGCGGACGGTTCCGCGGACGCCGGTGGTCGCGCAGGACTCGTCCTCGCTGAAGCGGATCGTGACCGCACCGCCGACGCGCGGCTCGATCGTGACATCGGCGAACCAGGTCTTGATCAGTTCCTGCTTCGTCAGGTAGTCCCACGCCAGCTCGATCGGGCCGGGAATCAGGCGCTTGAATTCGACGGTGTGCAAGTCGAGGATCGAACCATCCATGGCTTTCTTCCTTTCACGAGCAATCGCTCAGTGCTGGTCGTATTCGTCGTGGCGTCGCCACCAGTAACTGGGCTCGTTGCGCCCCTTTGGCGCGCGGTCGAGCCACTGATACGCATTCCAGAGGCCGTCCAGCCCCCGCGAATAAGCCGAGTAGGTGTGGTAGACCACGCCATCCTCGAGCGCAAAGGCGCTCACGCCCGGCCGTTCCCGCGCATAGGTCGCGACGTCGGTGCCGGCCATGGCCGCACCCTGGGCGGCGCCATCGGGCGTATCGCGCGACGCGATCGCTGGCTTGCTCGGCTGCAGCGCCGGCTCGCGCTGGTAGTTGTAGTCGATGCCGCCCTCGCGCTGCTGCTGCTCGCTGAACCAGACACTGAAGTCGGCATTGAAGTCGCTGCCGAACGACGACGCCCACGGGAAGGTCCAGCCCAGCCGCTGCTTGTAGGGTTGGAGCTTCGCGAGCGGTGCCCGCGACACGGCCCACAGCATCACGTCGTGGCTGGCGAGATGGGTCGCGATGCCGTTGAAGCCGTCGGCGATGGCGGAGCAGGAGGGGCAACCTGATTTGTAGTTCGGCCCGAACATGAAGTGATAGACGAGGAGCTGAGAGCGCCCCTTGAACAGGTCCTTGAGCGAGGCGCTGCCGTTCTCGGTATCGAAACGGTAGTCCTTGTCCAGCTTGACCCACGGGAGCTCCCGCCGTTGCCGCGCCACTGCGTCGCTGCGATGCGTCAGCTCCTTCTCCGCCTTGAGGAGCTCGAGCCGCGCTGCGAGCCAGTCTTTCCGTGTTCCGGTCCTGTGTGTGGTCATCGCTCGTCTCTCCTTCGTATTGTCGCAAGCAGCCGATCCGGCTCACTGCCGTCACGCTGATCGGTTCAGCCCCTGCCGGTTTTCAGGTCGTCGGAATACCCGGCTTTCAGCCGAGACCACTGGGCGGTGGGGCGTCCATCGACGCGGGTAGCCTGCGCGTCGTCAAACCGTTGCGGCCAGCCGGCCGGCGAGTCCTCCCACGGCTCCTGCCGCCCGTAGACGGTCAGGTCGAGCAGCCGATAGTTGTTGTCCATTGCCTCGACGCCGCGCCGCGTCGTCCAGTAAGTCTCGAAGACATCGGATCCCTGTCGGAGGTAGCAAACGATGTGCATCATGCCCGCCCGGCGTCCAACCAGGAGGGTGTCGAGCGATTCCAGGGCCGAGTACCACGGCATCTCCCAGCCCATGAAGTCGCGGTACCGGGCACTCTCTTCGTACGGGCCTTGGCAGAACGTGGCGTAGGTAACGTCGCGGGAATGAATGTAGGACAGCTCGCGGATCTGCGACGTAACCCAGGTGCACCCCTCGCACTGCTCCGGCGCAGGGTGGCCGGCATACCACATGAAATAGTAGGCGATGAGCAGCCGGCGTCCCTCAAACGCGTCCAGCAGCGTCACCGCGCCGCGTTCGCCAACGAGCGGCGTGGCCCCATCCACCGCGACCATGGGGAGCCGTCGGCGAGCGGCCGCAATGGCGTCGCCTTCCTTCGTGTGAGCCTTTTCTCGAACCCGCAATGCGTCCAGCTCCGCCTGGAAAGCGATCCAATCGACGATCTTGGGCGCCCCAAGTTCATCTCTCTTGATATCTTTCATCATTTTCTCCGTTGCCCCCTCGGTCACATCTTGGGGGCGAAAATCAAGTGACAGACAATCAGCTGAGAGTGCCCGTCGAAGAGACCGGTGAGCGAGGGAGCGGTCTCTCCTGTGCTTCGTCACAACCGCTCCCTTCCTGTCACGCCGCTCCCGACCGCAGCATGGCGGCGACGCGCTCTTCATATTTAGGGCGAACGCGCCGGGCGATGGCCATGAAGTTGATGCGGCCACGGCCGGAGATCCGTGCTTCCAGACTGTCGAGATAGGCATGCCACCCGGCGCAGTGCCCGCTCAGGGTCTCGGTCGGCTGGCGCGAATGCAGCAGCGTCAGCAGCACCTTGTCGCCCTTTTCCGCAAGCTCGAAGCGCACCTCGCCTTCATCCTCATCCATGCTTGAGCCATCGGGCTGCAGCCGTTGCTGGATCCATGTGAAGGCGATCGCGTGCGGCGGCCGGAACTCGCGAACGGTTCCATGGACGCCGCCACCGGTTCCGCCGCCACAGGTATGGTCGTGGAAGTGCACGGTGACCGCGCCGCCCAGGCGCGGCTCCAGCGTGACGTCGGCAAACCAGGTCTTCAGCAATTCCGGCTTCGTCAGATAGTCCCAGGCCAAGTCGATCGGGCCGGGGATCAGGCGCTTGAATTCGACGGTGTGCAGATCGTGGAGCGTTCCATCGTAGCTCATGGCTTTTTCCCTTTGGGCTTGCGTGGCTTGGGGCCGGGCTTCTTGGCCTGCTCGTCCTTGTGGCGCTGTAACTGTCGCTCCAGCTCATCCAGTTTCGGGATCCAGAAGCGGCGCACGCTGGACAGCCACTGGTCGATCTCGGTGAAACCGGTCGGGTCCAGCGCATAGATCCGCCGCTGTCCGTCGACCCTGACCTTAACGATGCTCGCTTCCTTCAACACCTTCAAATGCTGTGAGATTGCAGGGGCGCTGATGTCAAAGGCAGTGCCGATCTCTCCCGCCGCCAGCTCGCCCGCGGCCAGCATCTCGACGATACGGCGACGGTTCGGGTCGGCCAAGGCGATGAGCGACTGCATGGATCAATATTTAGGCTATGGCTTAATTAAGTCAAGCCGAAAATAATGGCACCAAAAAATGGCCGCCGCGGTGTCGGCGGCGGCCTCCGGGAAGGCGAAAAGCTAGTTGGAAAGCGCAGTGGTTGCCGGCACCGGCCAGTCGTGCGCGTCGAGCGCGCTGGTCGCGATCTCGAATCTCAGGAGCCGCCGGTCCTCTCCCTCACCGCAATAGATCACGCGCACCTGGGCGCGCTGGAACAAGGGAAGCGCCACGAAGTCAGCCTGCGGCACGATGTATTTCAAGTACGGCAGGGAGCGGTGGCGATAGGTGAACTCCACGCCGTTGACCGCGAAGCGCTGCTTGGTATCGACGAAGATGCCCTCCGGCGCTTGCCGCACGCTCGACCAGTCGAGCCGGCCGGCCTCTACCGACATGGCGGTGGCATTGCGGGCTATCTGCTGTGCATCCCACAGGCTCCAGTATTGGAACGTGACAACCGGCACGTAGGAGCCGTAGGCCACCCACAACGCGAGCTTGATCGAACGCGAGACATGCCAGTTGCGGGCCCTTGCCACATAGAAGCAGGCCAGCATCAAGACCGGCGCCGCCAGCATCAGGATCAGCGGGAGTGCCGGCAGGCTTCCGCTGCCGGCATCCAGCACGGTCGTGTATTTGGACGCCATCGAACGCTCCCTCAGGGTCGCCGCCTAGTCCCCGCGACAGTCACTAGACCCAAGATTTTAAGACCGCGTTAACCTTCGTTAGCATTTAGCCTAAGGACGGGATGCCTTTGCGCCGATCCGTTCGGGCACGTATGTTGCGGCGCGGCAGAGATCAGCGGGCGGCGGGAATGTCGATCAAGACCAATGCGGGCAACTTCTTCGAGGACTTCGAGCTGGGGCAGGAGATCGTCCATGCGGTCCCGCGCACCGTCACGGTTGGCGACGTCGCACTCCATATTGGCCTCACCGGATCGCGCTTCGCGCTGCACGCCTCCGACGCCTTCGCGCAGGCGATCGGCTACGGCAAGGCGCCGGTCGACGACATCCTCGTCTTCCACATCGTGTTCGGCCGCACCGTCGCCGACATCTCGCTGAACGCCATCGCCAATCTCGGCTACGCGCAGTGCAGGTTCGGCGCGCCGGTCTATGCCGGCGACACGCTCTCCACGCGCTCCACCGTGATCGGCCTCAAGGAGAACTCCAACCGCGAGACCGGCATCGTCTATGTGCGCTCGGTTGGCCGCAACCAGCGCGACGAGGTGGTGCTGGAGTACGTGCGCTGGGTGATGGTGAGGAAGCGCGACCAGGCGCGGCCGTCGCCGGATGCCCTAGTACCGGAGCTGGCGGGCGCCGTAGCGCCGGCTGAGTTCTACATTCCGGCCGGCCTGCAGATGGAGCACTACGACCGCGCGCTCGCGGGCTCGCCCCATGTCTGGGAAGACTACCAGAAGGGCGAGCGCATCGACCATGTCGATGGCATGACCCTGGAAGAGAGCGATCATATGACCGCGACGCGGCTCTACCAGAACAATGCCAAGGTGCATTTCAACCAGCATGCCGAAGCCAAGGGCCGCTTCGGCAGGCGCCTGATCTATGGCGGCCACATCATCAGCCTGGCGCGCGCGGCGAGCTTCAACGGCCTCGCCAACGCCTTCCGCGTGCTCGCCATCAACGGCGGACGGCACGTCAACCCGAGCTTCGCCGGCGATACGATCTATGCGTGGAGCGCGGTCGTGGACGTGATCGAGCTGGCGGGGCGGACGGACCTCGGCGCCCTGCGCCTGCGCACCATCGCCGCCAAGGACCGGCCGTGCGCCGATTTTCCGGGACCTGACGCGGCCGGGAAATACCCCGCGGAGGTAGTGCTCGACCTCGACTACACCGTCCTGCTGCCGCGACGGCTGGCATGATCCTCCTGCATGGGTGCTGCGCCGCCTTTCATTGACGCTGCACTGCAAAAACGCTAATCAGGCTGCAGCGTTTTCGTGGGGTCCGGCGGCCTGCGCAGGGTTCGCGGCCCCATCTCTCGGACCTGGCGACAACACCGACAGGGCAAGACGACCATGGCTTCGCATCCGCGACCGATCGCGCCTTTCATGCTCGGTCAGGCTTACCGACTGCAACTCACCTCGTTCACCTCGTTCCTGCATCGCGTCACCGGCGTGTTCCTCGCCATCGGCATCCTGGCGCTGGTCTATTGGCTGATCGCGGCGGCCGCCAGCGCGGAAGCCTTTGACCAGGCCCAGGTCCTGGCGGGCTCGATCGTCGGCCGCTCGCTCCTGTTCTTGTGGACCGGCGCATTCTTCTATCACCTGCTGAACGGCATCCGGCACCTCGCCTGGGACGCGGGCTGGGGCTTCGAGCTGCCCACCGCCTATCGCACCGGCTGGAGCGTGCTGGCCGGCAGCGCCGTGCTGACGTTCGTGGCCTGGGCGCTCGGCTACTGGGCGCGGGGGAACCTGTGATGGCGAATGCGAAGAGCAACCTGCGCAGCGATCTCGGCCGGGTGCGCGGCCTCGGCTCCGCCAAGGAAGGCGTGCAGCATTGGTGGGTGCAGCGTGTCACCGCCATCGCGCTGATCCCGCTGTCGCTGTGGTTCGTCGCCTGCATCGTGTTCCTGATCGATGTCGACCGCGCGACCGCAATTCAGTGGCTGGGCTCGCCCGTGACGCTGGGTCTGATGAGCCTGTTCCTGATCGCGCTCATCTATCACGCGGTGCTGGGCCTGCAGGTGGTGGTCGAGGACTACGTCCATTCCCACGCGGCGAAGATCACGCTGCTCCTGCTGATCCAGTTCTCAGGATTCGCGTTGGCGGCGGCGGGCATCATCGCGATGCTGATGATCACGATCTACGGCGGCTGAGCACCGGAAAAAGAAGACACGATGCCCGAAGAGAACGTCCACGAGACCTCGGTTGCCGCGCCCAAGATCAACGGCCAGGCCTATCCTTTCACCGACCACGTGTATGACGTGGTGGTGGTCGGCGCCGGCGGCGCCGGTCTGCGCGCCACCTTCGGTATGGCGGAAAAGGGGCTGAAGACCGCCTGCATCTCCAAGGTCTATCCGACCCGCTCCCACACCGTGGCGGCGCAGGGCGGCATCTCCGCCTCGCTCGGCAACATGGGCGAGGATGACTGGCGCTGGCACATGTACGACACCGTCAAGGGCTCCGACTGGCTCGGCGACCAGGACGCGATCGAATACATGGTGCGTGAGGCGGTGCCCGCGATCATCGAGCTCGAGCATTACGGCGTGCCCTTCAGCCGCACCGACGAGGGCAAGATCTATCAGCGGCCGTTCGGCGGCATGACCACTCATTTCGGCAAGGGCATCGCCCAGCGCACCTGCGCCGCCGCCGACCGCACCGGCCATGCCATCCTGCATACGCTCTATCAGCAGGCGCTGAAGCATTCGGCGGAGTTCTTCATCGAATATTTCGCCCTCGACCTGATCATGGACGAGGCGGGCATCTGCCGCGGCGTCATGGCCTGGAACCTCGACGACGGCACGATCCACCGTTTCCGGGCGCATCAAACCGTTTTGGCCACAGGCGGCTACGGGCGGACGTATTTTTCCTGCACCTCGGCCCATACCTGCACGGGCGACGGCAACGCCA
>DATFDU010000286.1:0-9380 GCA_035251915.1 Dongiaceae bacterium
AAGACTGAAGCGGTCCATCATCGGTCGCATCCAAGGCCGCGAATGCGGCATCCGTGGGGCAGGACCATGACAACGACCATGATATTGACGCCGTGCCAAAAATCCACGCCAGATAGCGCCATGTTCGATGCAGACCGGATCGCGCAGGAGATTCTGGAGGCGTGGCGCGCGCGGCGGCAGATCCCGTCGCTGGCCGCGCGCCTGCCCGGGTTCGACCTCGACCAGGCGTACCGGGTGACCGCCGCCCTGCGGCGCATCCGGCAAGGACGCGGCGAACGGCCGGTCGGGCGCAAGATCGGCTTCACCAACCGCACCATCTGGGACGAATACCAGGTCTATGCGCCGATCTGGGGCGACATGTATGCGACGACCTTGCAGGAGACCGACGGCGCCGCGCATCTCGACCTGTCGCCCTATCTCGAGCCCAGGATCGAGCCGGAGATCGCCTTCGGCCTCGCCCGCGCGCCGGAGCCCGGCATGGACGAGGCCGCCTTGCTCGGCTGCATCGCCTGGGTCGCGCATGGCTTCGAGATCGTGCATTCGATGTTCGCGGGCTGGCGCTTTGCCGCCGCCGACACGGTCGCGGCCTTCGCGCTGCACGGCGCCTATCGCCTCGGCCCGCGCCGATCCGCCGCCGATGCACCGGGCGAGGGCTGGCTTCCGGCGCTATCGCGGTTCGAGATCAGTCTCTATCGCGACGACCGGCTGGTCGATCGCGGCCATGCGCCCAACGTGCTGGACGGACCGCTGTCCGCGCTGCGCCATCTCAACGATCTGCTGGCGACCGACCGGCACAACCCACCGCTCGCCGCCGGCGAGATCGTCACCACCGGCACCGTCACCCGCGCGTTTCCGGTGGCATCCGGCGAGACCTGGCGCACGGAACTGCACGGTCTCGACTTGCCACCCATGACCATCCGCTTCGCATGAGCGCGCACGCAGGTCACTCCGCTTTGCGGTACCATAGCATCACCGCGCCATCGGGATAGGCTTGGCATCCGCTCAGCATCAGCTTGTCCGGCTGTCCGCGCGGCGCCAGCAGCGGGATGCCGCCGCCGAGAATCGTCGGCACGATGCAGACTCCGTAGGTCGTGATGAGGCCGCGCTCGCGGAACGATGCGGCGAGCTTGCCGCCGCCGACGATCCAGGCGCGCTTGATGTTTTGTCCGGCAAGCTCCTCGACCATGTAGTCCGGCACGGCGCCCGTGAAGGCGATGTTGGCATCGCTGCTCTTGGCGTAGCGCCGCTGCTTGCTGAACACCCAGCATCTCTTGTCCGGATAGGGCCAGGCGGCGTGACGCAGGATGTTCTCATAGGTCGCGCTGCCCATCAGGACGGCATCGACCGAGGCGTAGAAATCGCCATACCCATAATCCTCGCCGCCGGCTTCGATCGGCGGCAGCCAGTCGACTCCGCCATCCGGTGTCGCGATGAAACCGTCCAGGCTCGCCGCCGCGTAATAGACGATCTCCACCATGCCGCCGCCTCCTCCGCCTGCCTGTGGAGAGGATAGGCAATGGGTCAGGCGAAATCGACCGTGATGACCTGTGCGGCAGAGCGAGGAGGCTTGGCCCACCTCTTCGCTTGACGCTACAGTGCGAATGGAAAAGGGGAGCCATGTCGATCTTCGAGGATATCCGCGAGGGCTGTCGCCAGGTGGCGGAAAAGGCAACACGCCTGCGCATCGACGACGCGCGGCTGGCGGACTATGCCCGCGACTTCCCGGTCGCGGAGATCGGCGCGGCGACTCTCGATCCCGCCACGCACTATCTGGGCCACGGCAAGGACACGCTCACCTTTGTCCTGGCGCTCGACGCAGTCAATTTCGGCTCCGGGTACTTTCCGCAGGTGCGCAAGCGACCGGGCCATTCCGGCTATTTCACCATGGCGGCCGGCCTCAACGACTGGTTCCAGGCTGAGGGTGCGCCCGGCGCCGCACGCCTTGCCAAGCTGACCCAGGCCGACTGCGCGCGCATCTTCGGCCAGGACCTGGGGAACCCTGCGGCCGCCGAACTGATGGGGCTGTTCGCCAAGGCGCTCAATGATCTCGGCGCGCTGCTGCTGGCGCGCTTCGAGGGCGACGCCGCGACGCTGGTGGAGAGCGCGGAGCACAAGGCCGAGAAGCTGGTGGCGATCCTGCGCATCATGCCGTTCTTCGACGATGTCGCGATCTGGCACGGCCGCAGGGTGCCGTTCATGAAGCGCGCGCAGCTGGCCGCCGCCGACCTCGGCCTTGCTTTCGCGCAAAAGGACTGGGGCCGGTTCGACGACCTCGACCGGCTCACCATCTTCGCCGACAACCTGGTGCCGCACGTGCTCCGGGTCGACGGCATCCTCGACTACGACCCGGACCTCGCCGCGCACATCGACCGCGGCGATCCGCTGGAGGTCGGCTCGGTGGAGGAAATCGAGATCCGCGCCGCCGCATTGCATGCCGTCGAACTGCTGAAGCAGCGGCTACACGATTCCGGCCACCACGGCATCACCTCGATGGACCTCGACTACTTGCTGTGGAACCGCGGCCAGGCCGAACGCTACAAGGCGATCCCGCGCCACCGCGCCCGCGGCGTGTTCTATTAGGACAGATCCATGACGTCTTTCGACGAGCATTTCGAGCGAGCACGCCAAGCACTCGAGGATCGCGAGCGTGCGGTGGCACGCGTGGCCTGCGAAGCAGCGCTTGCCGTCGCGACCGAGCCATACCAGAAGGCATTGGCACTCGACGGCTTGGCGGATACTTATTTCTTTGAGGATGATAAGGACAGGGCTCTTGATCTCCTGGACCAGGCCATCACCCTCTGCCTTCCCGAAGATTCGCCGAAGGACGTGAGCACTTCTTACGCCTTGGCCCTGTCGTGGTATGACAAGGCAACGTTCCTTTCCATGATGCACAGAGATGAAGAGGCGCTTCCGGTGCTGGAAGAGCTGCTCCATCGGCATCTGGATCGCGTGACGGACACGCCTCAATCGAAACGGGAGCTGGAGTTCTGCGTCCTTGTTGCTCGCGCGTTGCGCATGAAATCGACTTTGCTTCCTATCAAGCAACAAGATGCCGAATCGATATTCTGTTGCGAGGAAGTGATCCGGCACTTCGGAGGTGCGAAGGACGACAGGCTGCTGCGCCACGTAGCACGCGCCATGTACTGGCGCGCCGTTCGCCTCGGCGACGCGGGGCGACAGGACAAGGAGGTCGAGGGCTATGACGATCTGGTCGCACGGTTTGGCGATAGCCGTAATGAGAACATCATAGAAGCCGTTCTAGATGGCCTTGAGCGAAAGACCCGCATTTACCAGAATCAGGAAGACCACGAGATGGTCATCGAGGTATGCGACGACACGATCCGCCGCTATGGCGGGCATTCCGATTGGCATGTCGCCGATCACGTTGCCCGCGCGATGATCCGCCGTGCTGTTGCCCTGGGAAAACAAGGGCAGCCCGGCAAGGAGCTCGCTGGCTATGACTCCGTCGTGCAGCGCTATGGTGATTCGCTCGAAGACCCGTTGCGCGTGCATGCAGCGAAGGCGCTGATGTTCAAGGCCGTGACCCTGAACGACGCCGACCAGACGGCGGCGGAAATGGAGTGTTACGATGAAGTCCTTCGGCGCTATGCGGAGGACCCCAGCGCGTGGGTGCGTGCCGTCGCGGCGGACGCCTTGATCCACAAGGGCATCAGCCTCGCGAACTTGGCCGAGGATGCTGTCGGGGATGCAGTCAACCGCGACGTCGGGCCCGAGATCGCCTGCTTCGATGAGGTCGTGACTCGCTACGGAGAAGACGACGCGATCGATCTCAAGCGCGCTGTCGCCGAGGCGCTCCTTCACAAAGCGGAGACGCTTTTGGAAACCGGCCAGACTGGCGCAGGTATCGCATGCCTGGATGCCGTGATCGATGGCTATGGGGCGATCAAGGATGGCGCGTTGCGCGAGCTCGTGAAGGAAGCGCGGGCTCTGAAGGCCGAGATCTAGACCAGCCTGCGCGCCGCCGCGGATGCGAGCCTGGCATAGCGCGCATCGCCGTGGATCAGCATCAGGATCATGGCGCCTTCCAGCAGCGTCTGCAGCTGCGCGGCGGCATCGGCGGCGTTGCGCGCGCCGCAGGCAGCGAGACGCCGCGCCAGTTCGGCCTGCACCGCGCTCTTGTGCCGCCGGGTTGCGACCCGCGCCGGATGGCCGGGCAGGTCGGCCAGCTCCATCGCCATGCGCGTGAAACCGGAGCCGGTCCAGTGCTTCTTGCCGGCCGAGGCGCCCCAGCGCGCGACGCTGTCGAACAGCTGATCCACCAGCTGGCGCGCGCTGCCGGCTTCGCCCATCCAGCGCGCCATCTCGGCCAGCACGAAGCCGTGCTGGTGCGTCAGCATCGCGCCCGCCAGATCGTCCTTGCTGCGGACATGGTAGTAGAGCGTGCGCTTGGTGACCCCCGCCTTGGCCGCGATGTCGTCCAGGCTCGTGCGCTGGAAGCCCTTGCGATAGAACAGCGCGTACGCCGCGGCATAGATGCGCGCGCGGGTCGCGGCGGGATTGCGGGGCATGATTTCCTCGCTCTCGGACATTGTATACTGAGGAGTGTATATACGGCACTCCGCCTCCGTCCTACCATCGCCGAGACGATGGAGGCAGCCATGCCAGACACTCCGCTCACCATCCGATCCCTGACCGCGCGCGCCGTCATCGCGCCGCTGGCCCGGCCGCTGCGCACGGCCTCCGGAGAGATCCCGGCGGCGCCGCTGCTGCTGATCGACCTCTTGACCGACCAGGGCGTCACCGGCCGCGCCTATCTGTTCGGCTACACCAAGGTGACGCTGCGCGCGCTGAAGGCGCTGACCGAGGATCTGGCGCCGCTGCTGGTCGGCAAGCCGTGCGCGCCGCAGGACCGCGCGGCGGAGTGCGAGCGCGCGTTCCGCCTGCTCGGACGGCAAGGCCTCCTGGGCATGGCGCTCTCCGGCATCGACATGGCGCTGTGGGATGCGCTCGGGCGGGCGCTGGGCCAGCCGGTGGCAAGCCTGCTCGGCGGCTCGCCCCGCGCCCTCGAGGCGTACGATTCCTTCGGCCTGATCGACATCAAGGAGGATGCCAGGCGCCTGGAGCGGTCGCTGGCGCAGGGCTTCCGCGCCATCAAGGTCAAGCTCGGCGGCGGCGGCCTCGAAGCGGACGCGAAGATCGTGCGCGACGTGCGCGGCATCATCGGCGCGCAGACCCGGCTCATGGTGGACTACAACCAGTCGCTCAGCGCGCCGGAAGCGATCCTGCGGCTGCAGGCGCTGGCGCCGTACGATCTCGGCTGGGTGGAGGAGCCGGTGCCGGCGGAGGATCTGGCCGGCCACGCGGCGGTGCGCGCCAGCAGGCTGACGCCGGTGCAGACCGGCGAGAACTGGTGGTTCGCCGCCGACATGGCAAAGGCGATCGCGGCCGGAGCCTCAGACCATGCCATGCCGGACATCATGAAGATCGGCGGCGTCACGGGCTGGCTCAAGGCCGCGGCCCTCGCCGAGACCGCGAGCCTGCCGGTCTCCAGCCACATCTTCATCGAGGCCAGCGCCCACGTGCTGCCGGTGACGCCGACCGCGCTCTATCTCGAGTATCTCGACAGCGCCGGCGCGGTGCTGCGCGATCCGCTGCGGGTGGTCGACGGCAAGGTGACCGCGCGCGGCCCAGGCCTCGGCATGGACTGGGACGAAGCGGCGGTGGCAAAATACGCGGCATAGCGGCAATGCGTCAGCCATGAGCAGATCCCAGGGAGGATCGCGATGCCCCAGCAATCACCCCGCGATCGCGCACAAGCCTTTTGCGCGCGCTTCGGCCTGCGCCTGCCCATCCTGCTGGCGCCGATGGCGGGAGCCTGTCCGCCGGCGCTCAGCATCGCGGTGGCGAATGCCGGCGGGCTCGGCGGCTGCGGCGCGACGCTGATGCAGCCGAAGGACATTGCGGACTGGGTCGCGGCGGTGCGCGCCAAGACCAACGGCGGCTTCCAGCTCAATCTCTGGGTGCCCGATCCGCCGCCGCATCGTGACCCGGCCGCGGAGACAGCGGTGCGCCGGTTCCTCGCCGCATGGGGGCCGCCGGCGCCGGAGGATGCCGGCGATTTCGCACCGCCGGATTTCGCGGCCCAGTGCGACGCGATGCTGGCGGCGCGGCCGGCCGTCGTCTCCTCCATCATGGGCCTCTATCCTGCGCCCTTCGTCGCGCGCATGAAGGCCGAGGGTGTCGCCTGGTTCGCCACCGTCACCACCGTCGCCGAGGCGAAGCGCGCGGTCGAGGCCGGCGCCGACGTGATCGTGGCGCAAGGCATGGAGGCCGGCGGTCATCGCGGCAGCTTCGACCAGGGCTATGCCGAGGCGACCATGGCGGGCCTGTTCGCGCTGCTGCCCGCGATCGTCGATGCGGTCGAGGTGCCGGTGGTGGCGACCGGCGGCATCGCCGATGCGCGCGGCGTCGCCGCCTGCCTGGTGCTCGGCGCTTCGGCGGTGCAGATCGGCACCGGCTTCCTGCGCGCGCCGGAAGCCGCTCTGCCCAGCGCCTGGTCCGACGCGATCGCCGCGGCATTGCCGGAGAACACCATCGTGACCCGCGCTTTTTCCGGCCGTGCCGGCCGCACCTATCGCACGCCCTACGCCCTTGCCGCGAGCGCGCCCGATGCGCCGAAGCCTGCCCCCTATCCGGTGCAGCGCGGCCTGACGCTGGCGATGCGCAGCGCCGCCGCCAAGAGCAACAGCATCGACGGCATGCAGGCCTGGTCCGGCCAGGCCGGCTGGCTGGCCGAGGCGCGGCCGGCCAGCGACATCGCGCAGGATCTGTGGCGCGGCGCGCAGGCGCTCTTGCCCTAAGAAGCGCATTAACGCCTCGGCAACCTCTCGCCGCCAAGCTGCGGCGATGCAGCCGATCAGCCTCGAAACCCTTCTGCCGCATCTGCGGATCGCCGGCCGCTCCTCGCGCGCGGAGTGGTGGCGGGTGCATGTCATCTGCGCCGTGCTGGTCACGGTGTTCGACCAGATGTTCATCGCGCGGCTGGAGCAAGGCCTCCGCGGCGATCCGGACGCCGGCTGGCTCTCGCTGCTGTGGGCGATCGTGACCCTGGCGCTGTGGTGGGTCAGCTTCGCCAGCGTGGTGCGCCGATTCCACGATCGCGGCAAGTCCGGCTGGTGGGCCTTGCTCTACTTCGTGCCCGGCATCGGCTGGCTATGGATCCTGATCGAGTGCGGCTTCCTGCCCGGCAAGCCCGCCGCGCGCGTTCCGGCGTTCACGCCTGCATCCACACCGGCTCCATTGGGGCCGGCACCGGCGGCCGCGTCGCGCAGCGCCCCGCGGCTGCAAGCAACCCCGCGCACCGGCACCATCCAGCGCGTGGAGCGCAAGCCGTTGGATGCCAAGCGCGCGCTAAAGCTCGCTGGCAACGCGATCGGCCTCATCGTCCTGGCCGTCATCCTCTACAGGGTAGTCTTCGATCCGAGCGCGTTCGGAATCTTCAAGAACGAAATCCAGACGATCCAGTCGCAACCCGCCGAGTAGCGTCTACTCTTCCAGCGGCGAGCGCGTGTCGCGCATGCTGGGGCGCTGCTTCATCGCGGCCCACCAGCGCTGCAGGCGCGGGCGCGCCTCGACCAGCGTCGCGCCCTCCGGCGCCAGCGTGCCGTAGGCCAGCATGGCGGCGAGGTGCAGGTCGGCGAGGGTCAGCGCCTCGCCGATCAGCTGCGGACCCAGGGTCATCTCCTCCAGCGCATCGAGCGCATGGGCGACCTGCGGCACGGCGGCCGCGATCTTGTCCTCGTCCGCCTTGCGGCCGGAGACCGCGGCGCGGCAGCGTTCGACGAAGATGCTCCACACCATCGGCCCGTAGCCGTAGTTCTCGATGATGGAGATGATCTGGTTGACCCGCGCACGCTCGGGCGGCCTGGCCGGCATCAGCGCCGGCCCCTCGAACGCCTCGTCGACATAGCGCGTGATGGCGCTGGCTTCGTACAGCCGCTCGCCCGCATGCTCGAATGCCGGGATGCGCAGGAAGTTGGCGTGATGCAGGTAGTTGGCCGGCGCTCCTTCCTCCGCGTTGAGCGCGACCTCGATCAGCCGGTAGTCCACGCCCTTCTCCGCCAGCGCGAGGCGCACCGCGCGCACATAGACGTTGTAGGCCGCGCCGTAGAGGATCGGCGTGCCGGCGGTGGACATGCGCAGGTGCGGGAGGCGCTTGGTCAAGTGACGAGTTCCCGTGTCGCTGTTCGGAAGTCCCGCGCGGGATCGTTGGCGGGCTCTCAGGGAAACGCGGCGGCGGCGATCTCGTTCCATGGCAATTCCTTCCCGCGCTGCGTCTATTGCGCGCAAACACCCCGCGCATGTTTCGCACAATCGGACTGTCCGCTTTTGCGCAGAAAACCTGGAACTTGCCACAGTAGGCGAGTAGACTCCCAAAGTGCGGATGGCCTTATCGCGGAGTATTTTTCATGCCCATTTTCATGGACCGCCACGACGTGTGGGAAACGACGGCTGCGGACGTCGCGGAGGCGCACCGCAGGGACCTCGAGGTCCAGGACCGCTATGGTGTCAAGTTCCTGACCTACTGGTTCGACCAATCGCGCGGCACGATCTTCTGCCTGTGCGATGCGCCCAACAAGGAAGCAGCCCAGACCGTGCATCGCGAGGCCCATGGCCACGTCGCCGGCGAGGTGATGGAGGTGCCGCTCGCTGCGGTCGAAGCCTTCCTCGGCCGCATCCAGGATCCGCCGGCGCAGCCGGGACAACAGCCCGGCAGCAACCTCGATCCCGGCCACCGCGCCATCCTGTTCACCGACATCGTCGGCTCGACCGAGATGACCACGCGCCTCGGCGACCGCCTGTCGACCGAGCTCGTCCGCGCCCACGATTCGATCGTGCGCCGCTCTCTCGCCGCCTGCGCGGGGCGCGAGGTGAAGCACACCGGCGACGGCATCATGGCCGTGCTCCCCGACACCCGGCGCGGCGTTGACTGCGCGATCCGCATCCAGCGCGCGTTCCAGCACTACAACCAGCACAGCCGGGAGCCGATCCACGTCCGCATCGGCCTCGACAGCGGCGATCCGGTCGAGGACAGCAACGACCTGTTCGGCGCCACGGTGCAACTCGCCGCGCGCCTGTGCAGCGAAGCGACGGCGGATCAGATCCTGGTCTCGGAAACCGTGCGCACGGAGCACGGCGACGCCGCGCTGTTCAAGGAAGCGGAGCAGCGTCAGCTGAAGGGCTTCGCGGCGCCGGTCAGTCTGGCCGAATGCGTATGGAGCGAAAACCGATAGGCATTGCCGTCGGCGGCCTTGCCTACAATCAGGAAGTCAGGCCTCCGGGGGCGTAGTCGTCGCGGCGAGGATTGGCACGCTAAGCTTAGATATAGCTTTCAAAGTATCGGGGTATATATCGCACTA
>DATFDU010000287.1:0-8497 GCA_035251915.1 Dongiaceae bacterium
GGTGGTCTCTCTCACCCCTGCGGCAGGTTCTCCCGCAGGTAGATCGTGACCGGCGTCTCCAGCTGGACCTCGCTGTCCGGGACGCGGCGGTTGAAGTGCAGCAGCAGCTGCACGGCGCGCAGCGCCTCGACCTGCGGGGTCTGGTCGAGCACGGCGTCCATCATCCCGTCGGTCAGCAGCTCGCGGTGCACCTCGGTCAACTCGTGGCTGATCAGGACGACGTTGCCTCCCTTGCCTAGCGCCTTCAGGGTAGCGGCGATGCCGCGGCTGCCGACCGAGATGTTGTAGATGCCGCGCAGGTTGGGGAAGCGCTTGCAGGTGTCGCGCGTCAGCTTCTCGGTGCGCTCCTGCTGCTCCTGGCTTTCCACCGCCGCCACCACCTCGCAGTTGGGGAAGCGCCGCCGCAGCACGCCGCGGAACCCGCTCTCGCGCTCCTCGTGGCCGATGAAATCGTGCATGCCGCTGACCACCAGGATCTGCCCGCCCTGTGGTCCCAGGAACCGCCCCATCAGTTCGCCCGCGACGCGGCCGGCGACGCGGTTGTCACTGCCGACATAGGCGATGCGGCCGCAGGCCGGCAGGTCGCTTGCCACCGTCACGATCGGGATGCGCTTGCTGATGGTCTTGAGGGCCGCGGTGATGCGGGGATGGTCGTAGCTCAGGATGACGAGGCCATCGGCCTTCTCCGAGGCGCGATGGATCGCGCGCGCCACGGCAGCCGGCTCCAGGCTGTCGAAGTAGTGCAGCAGGCACATCACGCGCTGCGCCTCGTAGGCGCGCTGCGCGCTCTGGAACGCGGTCTTCAGGCTGGCGTGATAGGGATTGCTGGGATTCTGCACCAGGATGGCGATGCGCAGCCAGCGCATCGGCAAATCCTCGAGCGCGCGGTCGATCTTGAGCTTGCGCGCCCATTCCAGCACCCGCCGCGCGCGCTCCTGGCGCACCCCGCCGCGGCCGTTCAGCACGCGGTCGACGGTCGCGACCGACACCTGCGCGGCCGCCGCCACGTCCTGGATGGTGGTTTTCCGCTGCCCCATGGCGCGCAGTCTATCCTGATGGCATACCCGCCCGAATTCTATCAAATGCGGGGATTCCATCAAAACAATCCTTGCATCCGGAACCCGGTCCAGCGCCGGTCGTTGATGCGGGATGACACGGGAGCCCGTCACGTCCTCGCTCATTGCCGCGATCGGCTACGACCCGCAGTTCCGGTGGCTCGAGGTCGAGCTGAAGACCGGCGGCCTCTATCTCTATCGCGAGGTGCCGGCCCACATCCATCAGGCCTTCATGGCCGCCCTGTCGAAGGGCAGCTTCTACAATCAGTGGGTCCGCGACGATTATCCGTTCGTCCGCGTGCGCTGATCACAGCGGGCGATAGGCGACGCAATCGATCTCGATCTTGGCGTCGATCATCAGCGGCGACTGCACGGTGGAGCGCGCCGGCGGCACGCCGGGGAAATAGCTGGCGTAGACCTTGTTGAAGCTCCAGAAGTCGCGGGCGTCGGCCAGCCACACGTTGCACTTGATCACGTCGTCCAGCGTGCAGCCGGCCTTCTCCAGGATGCGGCGCATGTTCTCGATGGTCTGCCGCGTCTGCCTGATGATGCCGCCGTCGACCAGCTCGCCGTTCTCGTCATGCGCCACCTGGCCGGAGACATAGACGAAATCGCCGGCGCGGATTGCCGGACTGAAGGGCAGCGCCTGGCCACCGGCGCCGCTCCTTGGCGCGCCGATCTGCACCTTCAGCGACTTCTTCGCGACCGCGATCTTCGATCTGGTGGACATCGACCTGCTCCTCACTTGCGCGCCGCTTAGGCATCCGCTCCGCTTGACTCATCTTCCATTGTCATAAGATAGTCGCATTGTCCATCCCAATGAAACGCATTCCAACCAGTTGGAACGATGATGGACGGGGCTCAGAGATGGAGGGACAGCCAATGTCACACATGTTGCGCAGTGCGGTGGTCGGGCTAACGGCATTGGTGGCCGTCTCGACCGGATCGGCGATGGCTCAGGAGACGGGCAAGCTGGAGGAGGTGCTGGAGCGCGGTCATCTGATCGTCGGCACCGGCAGCACCAACGCGCCCTGGCACTTCAAGGACGAGAGCGGCAACCTCGTCGGCTTCGACGTCGACATCGCGAAGATCGTCGCCAAGGGCCTGTTCGGCGACGACACCAAGATCGAGTTCGTCGACCAGTCCTCTGATTCGCGCATCCCGAACGTCACCACCGGCAAGGTCGACATCACCTGCCAGTTCATGACCGTCACGGCCGAGCGCGCCCAGCAGGTCAACTTCACCGTCCCCTACTATCGCGAGGGCGTGGCCTTGCTGGTGTCCGCCGGCGGCAAGATGAAGACCTATGACGAGCTGAAGGCGGCCGGCAGCGGCGTCACCGTCTCGGTGCTGCAGAACGTCTATGCCGAGGACATGGTCCATGCCGCCCTGCCGGAAGCCAAGGTCGACCAGTACGACAGCGTCGACCTGATCTACGAGGCGCTCAACAGCGGCCGCGCCGACGCGGCGGCGACCGACCAGTCCTCCGCCAAGTGGCTGATCGTGACCACGCCCGGCAAGTATCTGGACTCCGGCTATGGCTGGAATCCGCAGAGCTATTCCTGTGCGGTCAAGCGCGGCGACCAGGACTGGCTCAATTTCGTCAACACCGCCCTGCACGAGGCGATGACCGGCGTCGAGTTCGGCACCTATTCGGCCTCGTTCAAGAAGTGGTTCGGGGTCGAGCTGGCGCCGCCGGCCATTGGCTTCCCGGTCGAGTATCAGTAAGACGGAGCACGACCAAAGCGCACGGCAAGGTCGCCGCCCATGGGCTACCATCTGAATTTCGGCGTCGTATGGCGGAATTTCGATTCGCTGCTGAGCGGGCTTGCCCTCGGGCTCGGTCTGGCGATCGTCGCCATCTTCATCGGATGCTGGATCGGCTTGGCGGCGGCCTTTGCCATCAATTCCAAGCGCGCGACCTGGCGGCGGATTGCGGGCACTTACGTCACGATCTTTCGCAATCTGCCGCCGTACTTCTTGATCGTGTTCGCCTATTTCGTCCTGCCCCGCCTGGGACTGACGCTCGGCAAGATCGAATCCTTCATCGTGACTTTGGCGATCTATGGCGGGGCGTACCTCACCGAGGTGTTCCGCGGCGCGCTGCTGGCGCTGCCGCGTGGCTTGCGCGAGGCCGGGCTCGCCATCGGCCTCACCGAATGGCAGACCAAGGTGTGGATCATCATTCCGGTCATGCTGCGTAATGCCTTCCCGTCGCTCGGCAACAACTTCATTGCACTGTTCAAGGATACCTCACTGGCGGCCGCCATCGCAGTGCCGGAGCTGACCTTCTACGCGCGCAAGATCAATACCGAGACGTTCCGCGTGATCGAGGTTTGGCTGGTGGCCAGCCTGATGTACGTCGCCACCTGCTACCTGATCGCCGCCGGCCTGCGTTTCTTCGAGCGGCGTCTGGCGATCCCGCGCTGACATGTTCGAGCAGGGCGCCTTGTTCTACGAGCTTTGGGTCTCGCGCTGGGCGCTGCTGCAGGGCATCGGCGCCACCGTCCTGATCTCGCTGCTCGCCATCCTGCTCGGCACCATCCTCGGCATCTTCGTCGGGCTGGTGCTGGTCTATGGCCGCCGGGCGTCGCGCTTCGCCGTCCGCTTGTATGTGGATTTCGTGCGCGGCACGCCGGTGTTCGTGCTGGTGCTCGCCAGCTTCTATCTGCTGACGCAGATCGGCATCCAGCTGACCGCGTTCCAGGCCGGGCTCGTCGCGTTGGTGGTGTTCTGCAGCACCCATGTCGGCGAGAACCTGCGCGGCGCGCTGCAGTCCTTGCCACCAGGCCAGACCGAAGCGGCCAAGGCGATCGGCCTCACCTTCCCGCAGATCTTCGTCTACGTGCTGGCCCCGCAGGCGCTGCGCCAGGCGCTGCCCGCCTGGATCAACACGGCGACCGAGATGGTCAAGGCCTCGACCCTCCTGTCGGTCATCAGCGTCGCCGAGCTGATGCTGGCAACCAAGCAGATCGTCGCGCGCAACTTCATGACGCTGGAGTTCTATCTGATCGCCGGCCTGATCTACTTCCTCATCAACTACGCGATCGAGCGCGCTGCCAAAGCGGCCGAGCGCCGTGTCGCGTTGCCCAGCTAGGCGTTCCATGGCACAGCCGATTCTCCAGATCGAGAACCTGCACAAGAAGTTCAAGGACGTCGAGGTCCTGAAGGGCGTCGACCTCGCGCTCGAAACCGGCGACGTGGTGTCGATCATCGGCTCCAGCGGCTCGGGCAAGACCACGCTGCTGCGCTGCGTCAACATGCTCGAGGAGTTCCACCACGGGCGGATCGTGATCGACGGCGAGGAGGTCGGCTATTCCGGGCCGCAGCACAAGGCGCGCAAGGAATCGGAGATCGCCCGCCAGCGCGCCATGACCGGCATGGTGTTCCAGCAGTTCAACCTGTTCCCGCACATGACGGCGCAGCGCAACGTCACCCTCGGCCTCACCAAGGTGAAGAAGCTCACCGCGGAGGAGGCCGATGCCATCGCCGTGAAATGGCTGGCGCGGGTCGGGCTCCAGGACCGCCGCGACCACTATCCCGGCCAGTTGTCCGGCGGCCAGCAGCAGCGCGTCGCCATCGCGCGCGCCGTTGCAATGAATCCCAAGGTCATGCTGTTCGACGAGGTGACCTCGGCCCTCGATCCGGAGCTGGTGAATGAGGTGTTATCCGTCATCAAGGATCTGGCCAATGAGGGCATGACCATGCTCCTGGTCACCCACGAGATGAAATTCGCCTTCGAAGTTTCCGACCGTGTGGTATTCATGAACCAGGGCCGGATCGAGGAAGAGGGGTCGCCCGAGGAACTGTTCCGCAAGCCGAAATCCCAGCGGCTCGCGGAGTTCCTGAAGAGCTCGAAATTCTGAAGGATCGGGAATGGCCCAGGCTCAAAAGGCGTCAGTGAAAGCAACCGGACGGCGCCCCGTCCTGGTGACGAAGCCGGCAAAGGTCGCCAGCCCGGCCGAGGCGCCGGACGCCGGCGGCCGCACCCGCGGCATCGACCGCGCGTTCGAGATCCTGGAATGCCTGCACGGTTCGAAGAAGCCGCTGCGGCCGAACGAGATCGCCATCGCCATCGGCGCGCCCAAGTCCACCACCTACGACGTCGTCGGGCTGATGCTGAGCCGCGGCATCCTCGACCGCGCCGATGCCGAAGGCCGCGTCTATCTCGGCCGCCGGCTCTACCTGTTCGGCCTGTCGCACCTGACACACTTCGACGTCATGCGCCTTGCCTCCGGTTTCCTCGACCACCTGTCCGAGGTCACCGGCCAGACCGCGCAACTGTGCGTGCTCGACAATCGCAAATACGTCGTCGCCCAGATGAAGGAGGGCGAGCGCCACTTCCGCATCAGCTCCGACGTGGGCGAACCGGTGCCGCTGCCCTGGACCGCATCGGGCCGGGTGCTGGTCTCGCATCTCGACGACAAGGCGATTCTGCAACTGATCCCGAACGATGACTTCATCCTGCCCGACGGCAAGCGCCTCGGCGAGAAGACGTTTCTCAGGGAGGTGGCGGAGGCGCGCCGCGAAGGCTTCTTCTCCTGCGACGGCACGGCAGGCCGCTTCACCCATTGCTTCGCCGCCGCAGTCTATGACGAGCAGCGCCTGTGCGTCGCCACGCTCTGCCTGCTGACGCCGCGCGAGGAAGGCTTGCAGGACCACGCCCGCTACAAGCAGGCGCTGATCGATGCCGCGCGCCAGATGACCACGCGCATCGGCGGCGAACGCCCGCTCGCCCAGCGGGCGGGGTAATATGGCGAAACGATTGCCCATGCATCGCACAGAGGCGCGAACATTCTCGCTGAGCCCCTTCCCCCCTTGTGGGGGAAGGTTGGGATGGGGGGTGCCGCCGCACAATGGCAGGCGAATACGTCTGAAGCGGCCGGAGCACGCAAGTGGGATGTCTTGTCGGTGCTCTGCGACAAACATTCGTGCGGCGTCACCCCCCATCCAGCTCCGCATCCTTCCCCCACAGGTGGGGAAGGGGCGTTTTGCTGGGTTGGATCGCGCACGTGAGATTGCCAAGCGATGAGCAAAGTCGCTTCCATCGGCGAATGCATGCTGGAGCTCTCGGCGGCGCAGGCGCAGCCGGATCTGCGGCGCCTTGCGTTCGGCGGCGACACGCTGAACACGGCGGTCTATCTGGCGCGCCTCGACGTGCCGGTCGACTATGTGACGTCGCTGGGCGACGACCCCTATAGTGAGCGCATGATCGAAGCTTGGCGCAGCGAGAAGATCGGCACCGATCAAATCCAGCGGATTGCGGGGCGCCTGCCCGGCCTTTACATGATCGAGGTCGACGAGCGCGGCGAGCGCCGCTTCTACTACTGGCGCCAGCAGGCGCCGGCGCGCGAGATCTTCGGCAACGACCGCACCGCCGACCTGTGCCAGGCGCTGCTGAAATACGAGTGGCTGTACCTCAGCGGCATCAGCCTCTCGCTCTATGGCGAAGCCGGGCGCGAACGGCTGTTCGATCTGCTGCGCCAGTTCCGCGCCAAGGGCGGCAAGGTCGCGTTCGACAGCAACTACCGCCCACGCGCCTGGCCGTCGGTCGACGTGGCGCGGCGCGAGATCCGCGACCAGCTGGCATTGACCGACATCGTGCTGTCCAGCCTGGAGGATGAAACCGCGCTCAATAATGTCAGCACTGCCGAAGAAGCCTGCGACGTGATCCACGGCCTCGGTCCGCGCACCGTCGTCATCAAGACCGGCGGCGAGGGCTGCGTGGTTTCGATCGATGGTCGAAAATCGACGGTGCCGGCGATCAAGGGCGCAAAGGTCGTCGATGCGACTGCCGCCGGCGATTCGTTCAATGCGGGATTCATCGCCGCAACCTTGCGTGGCGAAGACCCGCTCCAGGCCGCCGGGCTCGGCCACCGCTGCGCCGCCATCGTGATCGGCCACCACGGCGCGATCGTGCCGCGCGAGATCTTCCTCCAGGCGTTAAGGGCGTAGATTCCGCTCGATTTATTGATATTGCGAGGCATTCGCATATAGGCTAAGACGGGCGCGAGGGGCACGGGCCGGCGGTCTCCGGCACTGTGCCGCTTGTACGCGAAGCTGCGAGCGACCCGAAAATCGATGGATCGATCACCGAACTACGCGCGCGCCCTGCTGTGCGCACTCTGGATGGCGGCGCTTGCCGGTGCGCCGGGGCTGGCATCGGCGCAATCCGCCGAGACGCCTGCAACCGAGGCGCCCGCCGCGACATCGGCCACCGATGCCACGCCTCCTGCCGATGGAGCAGCGCCGGTCCAGGCGGATGGCGCAATCGCCCCCGCGGCCGACCCTTTGCTGCCGCGCGATCTGTCGCCCTGGGGCATGTTCATGCAGGCCGACTGGGTGGTGAAGGCGGTGATGATCGGCCTGGCATTTGCGTCGGTCGTCACCTGGACCGTATGGCTGGCGAAGAGCCTGGAGCTCGCGGCCGCCAAGCGCCGCACGCGACTGGTGCTGCGCACCTTGCAGGCGGCGGGATCGCTTGAGGATGCCGTCGAGGCCAATGCCCGTCAGCGCGGGGCGGCCGCCGCCCTGGTGCAGGCGGCCGACCACGAGCTCACGCTGTCGAGCGGCCTCGATGCGCCGGGCATCAAGGAGCGTATCGAGTCCGTGTTCGAGCGCATCCAGCACGCCGCCGCGCGTGCGGCCGGGCGCGGCACCGGCCTGCTCGCCACCATCGGCGCGACCGCGCCGTTCGTCGGGCTGTTCGGCACCGTGTGGGGCATCATGAACAGCTTCATCGGCATCTCGAAGGCGCAGACCACCAACCTCGCAGTGGTCGCGCCCGGCATCGCCGAGGCGCTGCTGGCAACCGCCATCGGCCTCGCCGCCGCCATCCCGGCGGTCGTCATCTACAACCACTTCACGCGCCTGATCGCGTCCTATCGCGCGCTGCTGGGCGACGCCGCGGCCGGCATCCAGCAGCTGGTGGGTCGCGACCTTGACCGCGGCCGCTTGCAGGCGCCAGGCCATCGGCGCGAAGCGGCGGAGTAGGCGCCATGGCGGCGCGGCTGCAGCACAGCGACGACGAGTTCACCGAGGCGCACGAGATCAACGTCACGCCCTTCATCGACGTGATGCTGGTGCTGCTCATCATCTTCATGGTGGCGGCGCCGCTTTCGACTGTCGATATCGCGGTCGATCTGCCGGCCTCCACCGCCACGCCGCAGCCAAGGCCCGACAAGCCGCTGTTCCTCAGCGTGCAGAAGGATCTGACGCTCAGCTTGGGCGACGCCGCGGTGAAGCGCGAAGAGCTGGCCGCCGCCCTGGAGCAGGCGACCAAGGGCGACAAGCAGGCGCGGATCTTCCTGCGTGCCGACAAGGTGGTGGAATACGGCGCGCTGATGGAGGTGATGAACCTGCTGCGCATCGCCGGCTATCTCAAGGTCGCGCTGGTCGGCCTGGAAACCGTGCCCCCCGCTGCCGAGCCTGCTGCGCAATCT
>DATFDU010000288.1:0-15657 GCA_035251915.1 Dongiaceae bacterium
GGCCTCACCTTCACCCTCGGTCTCGGCACCGAGCTGTGCGTGGCCGCGGCGGAGGCGCTCGCGCCCGCGGTGATCGGCCGCAACCTTGCGGACATCACCAACGACATGGGCAAGTTCTGGCGCGGCCTCACCGAGTTCCGCCAGCTGCGCTGGGTCGGGCCGGAGAAGGGCGTGCTGCACCTCGCGACCGCGGCAATCGTGAACGCGGTCTGGGACCTCTGGGCAAAGGCCGCCAGGAAGCCGGTCTGGCGCCTGGTCGCCGGTCTCTCGCCGGAAGAGTTCGTGCGCCTGATCGACTTCCGCTACATCACCGACGCGCTGACGCCGGACGAGGCGCTCGCCATGCTGCGCGCCAATGAGGGCAGCAAGGACGTCCGCATCGCGGAGATGGAAAAGAACGGCTATCCGGCCTACACGACCTCGGCCGGCTGGCTCGGCTATCCGGACGACAAGGTGCGGCGCCTGACGCGCGAGGCGATCGCGCAGGGCCTGGACTACATCAAGATCAAGGTCGGCCGCGACCTCGCCGACGACAAGAAACGGTGCAAGGCGGTGCGCGAGGAGATCGGCCCCAGGCGCAGCCTGATGATCGATGCCAACCAGGTGTGGGATGTGGGCCAGGCGATCGAATGGATCAAGGAGCCCGCGCCCTACAAGCCGCTGTGGATCGAGGAGCCGACGTCGCCCGACGACGTGCTGGGACACGCCGCGATCCGCAAGGCGCTGAAGCCGCTCGGCATCGGCGTCGCGACCGGCGAGATGTGCCAGAACCGCGTGATCTTCAAGCAGCTGATGCAGGCCGAGGCGATCGATTTCTGCCAGATCGATTCCTGCCGCCTCGGCGGCGTCAACGAGATCCTCGCCGTCATCCTGATGGCGAAGAAGTTCGGCGTGCCGGTCTGTCCGCATGCCGGCGGCGTCGGCCTGTGCGAGTACGTCCAGCACCTGTCGCTGATCGACTACATCTGCGTCTCGGCCAGCCTCGAGCATCGCGTGGTCGAGTATGTCGACCATCTGCACGAGCACTTCGTGGATCCGGTGGTGGTGACGAACGGCCGCTACAGGACGCCCAAGCAGCCCGGCTATTCCATCACCATGAAGCCGGCGAGCCTCGACCGCTACGAGTTCCCGAACGGCGCGGAGTGGCGAAGCTAAGCGCCTTGCAGGCTGTGCTTCCTAGCCGCATGGCCAGACTTTTCACCATGCTGGCGCCTCTGGTGTGCTTTGCGCATCCGGGTGCACGCGCTGAATTGACTCCGCTGTGGCGGCGGTCATAGCGTTTCGCTGGGTCACCAGTAAATCTGTCATCGAAGCTCTCCTCGGCCGTGGTGGATCGCGTCCGCGGCGGACATATCCGTTTTCAGGAAGGGCACCATGGACCCGTTGATCCTGACCATCGTGACTCGGGCCATCGAGCGGCTGCTGGTCGTGCTTGCCGGCGGACTGGCGATCTATCTCGGCTACCGCCTGTTCATCGCGATGCCGAACGCCGAACGGGGATCGGGAAAGGTCAATCTGCCGGGCGGCGTTTCGATCTTCCTGTCGCGCGTCGGGCCGGGCGTGTTCTTTTCCTTGTTCGGCGCCGTCGTGATCGGCCTGTCCTTGCAGTTCGGCGTGTCCTTCAACGATGCGGCGCACACTTTGGTCATGGCCGAAAATTCTTCGCCCGCAGCACAGCGCAGCTACTCCGGGATCGCGAGCGCTTCCGTACCGGAACTCGCGGAGGTCCAGGTCCATCGTGAGCCTGAACCATATGAGCGTGATCGCGTGGTGGCCGTGGTTGCAGCCCTCAATCGCGCCGAAGCAGCCTTGCCGGCAGACCTTTCGCCTACCGATCGCATCAATCTGAAATACGCGTTGCGGGATGCGCGCTGGCGCTTGCTGATCTCGAGCTGGGATCCTGCCTGGGGTGACGCGGAGGCGTTTCGCGCCTGGATCGATGAGAGTGAGCCCGATCCGCCGCCGGCGCCGATCGCCGCAGCCGTGCGGCTGTACCGGGACGGGCGGGTGCCCGCCAATCCATGATCTGGCTCCGTGCCATCGCCGGCGTTGTGTTCGCCGTCGCGCTGGCGCTGGCGGCTGTGGGCGCAAGTGCCGGGAACATCGACGCTCTCTATGACGACGCGACGCTGAAATTCTGGCAGACCAAATACGCCAGGGGACTCAACAGCAACCTCGAGAACGTGATCTTCCCGCGTCTCAGCGCGGAGGAAAGCCGGCGCCTCGCCGGGGTTCGCATCGAAGTGCCGCTGCGGGTCCAGGACCAGGAGCCGTTCGCCTACTACACCACCGGCACGCCCTGGGTGGTCACCATGTCGGCAGCATCGCTCAAGTTCTTCGACGACTTCTGCGTCGCGATCGCCTGGCTGCAGACCAACGGCTATGGCATCGAGACGGCGAGCGACTACGTGAGCATGCTGAAATACCGCACGCCGGGCGCGGTCGGCGGGCGCTATCCGTTGCCGCTCGATGCCTTGCAGATTCCCGGCAATGCGCTCGACAACCGGCGGGTCGACACCATCGCAAACCAGATCTTCAACGAAGCCATCTTTTTCGTTCTGGCGCATGAACTGGGGCATGTGTTGTATCGGCATCCCGGCTATGGGCCAGGCGTCACCCGAGCAGAGGCCCGGGCGAACGAGGCCGAAGCTGATGCCTTTGCCCTCGATATGATTCAGAGGGTGGAGGCCGAGCCGACCAGCATGGCATTCTGGTTCCTGATGACGGGCCATATGGCCGACGGCCGCGGCGACTTCGCGAGCGACGCGGAGTACGAGGAGTTCCTCGCCGAATCCACCCATCCGCTGACCGGCGACCGCATTGCGGCGCTGGCGGACCGCCTGATGGCGGCGGCGGAGGAGTTCGCCCGCAATGAAACCGATCAGGCGGCGAGTCTGACGCGCATCCAGTGGACTGCCGATCAGCTCCAGCAGGTCGCCGGCATCCTCGGCGATCCGGAGATCCAGGCCCTGATCGCGAATCGCGGCCGCAGCATGACGCCGGCGATGCTGGCGCCGCGCCGATCCGATCAGCTGCCGGGCGCCGGGCCCGCCGCAGCGACCGCTGGCCTCGCGGCGTTCCACGGAACCTATCAGGGCGAGTTCTCCGACGGCACGGCGAACCTGCCGATCAACACGGTGCTGCGCCGCGATGGCGACCAGGTCACCGGCGAATACTACTATGGCGCTGGAGCCGGGCAGGTCGTCGGGCTGATCCAGGACGGAACCTTCTACTTCCAATGGCAGGAAGGCGACGCGACCGGATACGGCTACCTTGAAACCGCGGACGGCGGCGAGACGGTGTCGGGCCGATGGGGCCGCGGTGAATCGATGGATGACGGCGGAACCTGGCGAGGGAAACGTACCGGCCCATAGCTGACACCGAGAATCCTGCGCCGTTCATCGATGCCATGAAGCCCGCCATGCGCGCCAATTCGGCGCAACGTCCCGACAAGCAAGACTTGCTTGATGAACTGAGAGGTATTGGTTCCGCGCGCGACCGTGATAAGCTTGCGCAATATGCGAGTCATTCCGGGGGCTTCTTTCTTGGCGATCGCGGAAGAATTGCTGTCCGCCTACACCGCGACGGACTTCGTCGTGTTCGATCAGGGCGAGGAATGGGCGCTGCACGTCGGCGTGGCTTCACCTCGCGTGGACGATCTCCTGGACCGCCACGGCGCGACCCAGGCCACCATCGTCACCGCCTTCAATCCGCGCAGCCAGGTGCTGACGCCGGCCGCGAACGCAGCGCGCCACCGCACGCTGGTGCGGTCGCTGGAGGAGCGGGGTTTGCCGTTCCTCTACGGCGAAGGTCGCGATCCGAGCGGCGAATGGACGGCAGAGACCGAATGCATCGTCTTCGGCATTTCCCTGGCTGAGGGGCTGGAGATCGCCCGCCGCTTCGAGCAGAACGCAGTGGTCTTCATCGAGCGCGGCCAGGCGCCGCGCCTGGAATTTCCGGAGGGGTGACGCTCATGCCAGACATCAGGCTGCCCGCGAAGACCGCTCCGACCTTCGAGACCGAGCGCATGCGGCTGCGCGCCCATCGCCTGCAGGACCTCGACGCGTGCGTGGCGATGTGGGCCGACCCCGTCGTCACGCGTCACATCGGCGGCAAGCCGTTCTCGCGCGAGGAGACCTGGTCCAAGATCATGCGCTATGCCGGACACTGGGCGCTCATGGGGTTCGGCTACTGGGCGGCCGAGGACAAGGAGACCGCTGCGTTCCTCGGCGAAGGCGGCTTCGCCGAGTTCCGGCGCGACGTGCGGCCGCCGATCGAAGGCATGCCGGAGGTCGGCTGGGCCTTCGTCCCCTCGGCGCACGGCAAGGGCCTGGCGACCGAGGCGGTGCGCGCCATGTGCGCCTGGGGCGACCAGAATTTCGGATCGACGCCGACAGTCTGCATGATCGACCCGGAGAACATCGCCTCCGCCTGGGTCGCCAAGAAATGCGGCTATCAGGAGTTCCTGCGCGCCACCTACAAGGATCATCCGACGATGCTCTATCGGCGGCAGCCCTGAGGCGGATGCCGGCGAATCCGCTTGAGCATTGCGTCTCGCGGGGTTCTGTTCCAGGATGAGCCATACGTGCGCGATCATCTGAATACCAAGCCGGCTTGCTCGAAGACGGTGCGGGTGTCTTAGAATCTCGCTCCGCTGCTTCCCGCCAAGCCCTGCGAGCCACCCTTCGCATGTGATTTGGAAGAGGCATGGCGGCCGTTGACAGGGTTGTAGACATCGCCGTGGACGCGGTAGCGGTTCGCCGCCGACGCCGCCACGCGCTGCTCCGCCTCGGCATCCCGATTCTCGGCGTCGCGCTGGTCATCGCCGCGATCTTCGTGATCGCCCTGTTCAACTACAGTGCCAACCGGCGCGGGGTGCTTGAGCTGTCCGACGATCTGCTCGATACGCTGGACGCGCAGATCGCGCAGCGGGTCGCGGTGTTTCTCGACCCCTCGGAGCGCACCCTGCGCATCATGAGCTCCGTCGCCGCCGACGTGCCGCTGACCGAGCGCCGCGCTTCCGATGAGCGGCTCGCCGTTGGCGTTCTCAAGCAGTTGCCGCAGATCGCGGGTGTCTATGTCGGCGACAGCGCCGGCAACTTCATGATGGTGCGGCGGCAGGATGGCGGGGTCCAGACCAAGCAGATCATCAACCAGCCCGGCAACCGCCGCATCTACCTGATCGACCGCAACGCCGCCGGCGACGAAGTCGCGCGCCGCGAGGATCCGACCGACGACTACGATCCCCGCACCAGGCCATGGTTCAAGGGGGCGCTCGAGACCGGCGATGTCTACTGGACCGGCATCTACATCTTCTTCAGCGACCAGAAGCCCGGCGTCACCGTCTCGAGCCGCGTGCCGGAGCCCGGCGGGTTCGACCGCGTGTTCGGCGTCGACGTCACGCTGGACGAGCTGTCGCGTTTCCTCTCGTCGCTGGCAATCGGCAACGACGGGCGTGCGTTGATCATGGACAAGGATGGCCGCGTGATCGCGGTGCCGAACCCCGAGGCCGTCATCAAGCCGACCGGAGACGAGTTCATTCCGCCCAAGGTCGACGAGATCGGCGATCCGGTGCTGACCGCCGCGTTCGATCGGTTCCGCGTCGAGGGGGAGGGTCGACGAATCATCGAGCGCGAGGGCGTCCGCTACATCTCCAGCGCCACGCCGCTGTCGGGTTCCGGCCGCAGCTGGTGGATCCTGACCGTCGTGCCCGAGGACGATTTCATCGGCTTCGTCGCCGCCAACAACCGCACCGCCCTCGCCATGTCGCTGATCATCGTGATCGCGGTGATCGGCCTGGCTGTCCTGCTGGTGCGCCAGGGCCTGCGGTCCGACCGCTCCATCCGGATGATGACGGAGCGGGGACGAACCATGTCGCGGCAGAGCGCCGCTTACATCGCCATCTCGGACCAGATCGCGAGAGCGGCCGGCGCAACTCCGCCCGCCTTGACCGAAAGCACCGTCGAGGTGACGGGCGCCCGGCGCGGCAGCGTCTGGCAGCTGGCGGCGAACAACCAGATCCTGCGCTGTGCCGACAGCTATGATCGCGACAGCCAAGGGCATGCCGGTGGGTTCGAGCTGCATCGGCGCGAGCTGCCGGCCTTCTTCGAACTGCTGGAAGGCGGCGCGGAGATTTCCCTGGCCGATGCTTCGACGGATCGTCGCAGTGCCCAGTTCCATGCACTGATCATGCAGTCCCTCGGCAGTCGCGCCTTGACGATCGTCCCGTTGCGCCGCGAAGACGTGATCGTCGGCGCGCTCTGCCTGGAGGATCCCGGATCGCTGGAAGGGGCCAAGGATTTCCTGCGCACCGTCGCGGCCATGGCTTCGACGACCTTGGCGCCGGCCTCGCGGGATGAGGTGGCCGCTCCGGCGCCCAAGGAGCAGGCGTCGGCGACCGACGCCGTTCAGCCGATCTTGTCGGCCGACCTCGCGCCGAACGCCGCCGAGCGTGCCAGTCTGCGCGCCGAGTATTTCCCTGAGGTCGCCGTGATGTCGCTGTCTCTGACCGGCGCCGTCCAGCTGGCACAGAAGTGCGGCGCCGGCGAAATCGGCATGGCGGTGCAGATCAGCGAGTGCCTGCAGGAGATCGCCGGCGAGCATGGCATCACCTATCTCAAGTTCGTGGGGCAGAATGCGATTGCCGCCGCCGGTTTCGAGCGGCAGGACGAGGAGGCCATGAACTGGATCGCGGCGCTCGCGATTGCCGCGCGTGACCGTTTGTCGGCGCTGACCGACATTGCCGGCCCGGGGGCGGAGTTCCGCATCGGCCTCGGCTTCGGCGGTTGCTATGGCTGCCTGGTCGGCCGGGAGCGCCAGCAGTTCAATCTGTGGGGCGAGGCGCTCGAGACCGCGGACCTGATGGCGCGATCCGCCGCGCCCGGCGCGATCCAGGCGAGCGCCGGCGCCTATGCCCGGTTGCGCCAGGACTTTCTGTTCCGGCCGCGCGGAACCTTCTACCTGCCGGGTGTCGGCCAGTCGCGCACCTTTGTGCTGGCGGGCCAGCTGTGACGGACGTGACGCCGGCACTCGCGGAGCCGCCCACGGTGCATGTCCTGCGCCGGTCCTTGGCCTGGGTGGGCCGCTCTGTCCGCATGCGGCTGGGGTTCCTGTTGTCCTTGATGGCGCTGACCGCCGGGACGGTGGCGGAGGCGTTGTCGCCGCGGGCATGGCGGCGCTCGGCGCGGCTCGAGTTTCGCCGCGTGCTGCGCATGGCGCTCGGCGGCAGCCTGACAGCAACCATCTTCGTCGCGACCCTGGTCGGGGTCGGCATGCTCTATCAGGCGATCTATTGGCTGCGGGTGGCGGGGCAGGAGGGCTCGCTCGGCAACCTGCTGGTCGCCATCCTGATCCGCGAGCTGGCGCCGATTCTGGTCGGCATCATCCTGCTGGGCCGCAGCGGCGCGGCCATGCTGACCGAGCTCGGCCATCTGCATGCCGATCGGCAGCTCCATGCCCTGCAGGCACAGGGCATCGATCCATTCCAGATCCTGGTCATGCCGCGCGGGATCGCATTCGCGCTCGCCTCCTACACGCTGGGTGTTGTCTTTATTCTGGTGACGATGGTGGTCGGATTCGCGCTTGCCAGCATGCTGGGCGTGGTGCAGTCATCGCTGTGGTCGTTCCTCGATGCGCTGCTGCGCGCCACGGCGCCGGCGGACTTCGTGGTGTTTCCGGTGAAGATGCTGGCCATCGGCCTCCTGATCGGATCGTCCGCGTGCCTGACCGCGCTGCTCGCGCATGAGGGCGAGGATATCGGCCGTCTGATTTCGCGCGGCTTCATTCGCGGCATGCTGGCCATCATGCTGACGAGCGGCCTGCTCAGCCTAGCGATCTGAGCATGGCCGCATATCCGATCCTCGCGTTGTCGAACGTGCGCTCGGTGGACCTGTTCGGGCGTTCCGCGGGCGCGCTCGATCTGCAACTCGAGGCCGGCGAGCTGGCCCTGATCGATGCGCGCGACCTGCCGCTGGCCTCCGGCTTCGCCGACCTTTGCTGCGGCCTGCAACACCCCGCGGAAGGCGAGGTGCGCTTCCTGCAGCGTGACTGGTTGCGGCAGCCGGCGGAGATGGCCGATGCCCTGCGCGGCCTGATCGGCCGGGTGATGGCGAATCCCGGCTGGCTGCGATTTCTGGACGCCACCACCAACGTGCTGCTGCAGCAGATCCACCACACGCGCTCGGAGCTCGATTCCCTGCGCGAAGAGGCAGCCCGCCTCGCGACGCATTTTGGGCTGCCCGGCCTGCCCAACGGGCCCATGGCCGAGCTGTCCCCCGGCGACCAGATGCGGGTCGGCTTCGTCCGTGCCTTCGTCGGCGAGCCGAAACTCGTCATCCTGGAAAGCCCGGTACAAGGTCTCTACCAGGACATGGTCCCGGCGCTGCTCAACCGGCTTTGGGAGGTGCGCGACCGCGGCGGTGCGGCGATCTGGCTGACACGCAGCCGCATGATCTGGGACAACCCACTGTTTCCCGCGACCCATCGCCTGCGGCTCGACCATCAGGGCCTGTCCCAGGTCAAGGCGGCCGCATGATCCGGCTGCGCCACACCGACGAATGGATCGGCGCGCTGGTGCTTGCGGCGGTCGCGCTGCTGTTGATCGCGGCATTGCAGGCCGGCGTGCTGCGCGACTGGTTCAAGCCGACCGCCGAGCTGCGCCTGGTGCTGCCGTCGACGGGGCTTGCCGGGCTGGAGGTCGGCGCCGATGTCGAGATCCTGGGCACCCGGGCCGGACGGGTGGAGCAGATCGTGCTCGATCCCGACCAGCAGATGTACGCCATGCTGGAGATCGATGAACAGGCGACGGCCTTCATCCGCCGAGACAGCACCGCGGTCATCCGCCGCCGGTTCGGCGTTGCCGGCGCCGCCTTCGTCGACATCGCGCGCGGCACCGGCGAGGAGATGGATTGGACCTACGCGGTGATCGAGGCCGTCACCGAGCGCGCACCGACCGACAGCGTCAGCGCGCTGATCGATGAAGCGCGCCAGAAGGTCTTCCCGATCCTGGACAATGCCAACCGCGTGACCCAATCCCTTGCCGAGGTTGCCGAGCGCATCAACCGCGGCGAAGGCAATGTCGGCCGCCTGCTGGTCGATGAGTCGATGGTCCGGGAGGTCGAAGCGACGGTCGGTTCGGCGCGCGATGCGGTGTCGGCGCTCAATGTGCTGATGGCGGATCTGCAGAAGTCTGCCGGCAACATCAATGCCCTGACGCAGCAGGTCAGCGGACCCGATGGGGTTCCGGCCGTGCTGGCGCAGACCGATGAAAGCCTGGCGACCCTCAAGCTAATCCTCGACGATGTCGCGATCGCGACGCAGCGCGTGCCGGCGATCACCAAGAATGTCGAAGGCAGCACGGCCAATCTGCCGGCGCTGCTGACGCAGCTCCAGGTCACGGTCCAAAAGCTGGATCAGCTGGTGGCGCAGCTGCAACGGTCCTGGCTGCTGGGTGGCGGAGGCGCCCAGCCCCAATCGCCCACCCAGTTCTCGCCCTCCCAGGTGCTGCCATGAGGCGCGCGTCCTGTGCGCTGCTGGTGCTGCTTGGCGCCTGCAGCAGCGGCGACACGCAGCCGGCCGCACCGCCGGAGGATCAGGCGCTGGCGCGCCACGAACAGGCTGGAAGGATCGCCTATGATCTCGATCGGCCGGACGAGGCGGTCGCGCAGTTCGAAGCGGCCTTGACCCAGGCGCAGGCGCGCGACGACCTGCAGGCGATCGCCGATCTCAGCTTCAACCTGGCGGTGACGCAGCTGCGCGCCAACCGCCCGCAGGATGCGCTGACGACCACGCAACGGGCGCGGGCGGAACTGGTGCGACGCGGCAGGCAGCCGTTCCCGGCCTTGCTGCTGGCCGAGGCGACCGCGCTCTACCGTCTCGAACAACGCGACCAGGCTGACGCCGTCGCGGCCGAGGTCGAAACGGCTGGCGATGCCGACGCCGCAGCGGGAGCCAGCTTCCTGCGTGGGCTGATCGCGGATGAAGCGGGCGACGAAGCGGGCTTGCGCGCCGCGACGGACCGGCTGTCCGGCGTTTCCGTGCCATTGCGCCTTGCCGACCGATTGGAGTTGCAGGCCCGGCTTGGGGTTCGGCAGGGCGATCTGGCGCGCGCCCGCTCCGCCGCGATGCAGGCGGCAGGCATTCGCCAGGAGGGTCTCGATTACCGCGGCATGGCGCGCGCGCTCGCGGTCGCGGCGCTGGCCGCGGAGCGGGCCGGCGAGCACGAACCGGCGGCCGACCTCTATCTGCGTGCGGGACGAAGCGCCGCCGCTCAATCCGATGCGGACACGGCGCGCCCCTGGCTGGAGCGCGCGCTCCGCCTCACCAGCGATGACGCAACGGAACAAGCCGCCGAGGCGGCCCTCGCCGGCTTGCCTTAGTGCCTGGTTGCGATCAGCCGCGGCCGCGTCGCCGCGTCACACGGACAATTCTGGCTCGCTGCCTTCAGGACCGATGTCGACCGTGTCGGTCACTTCGGCGTCCTGCGGGATCAGGCTCGTTTTCTGATCGTCCGCCCAATGTGCGACCTTCACCAGATAGGTCGCCTGTTCGCCGACGGCCTCTCCGCCGCCGCGCTCGACGACATGAAGGCCTTCGGTTCCAATAAAGAAAGTATGCGGCCCGAACACCGATTCCAGCTGTGCGACGGTCGGATGATCGTCCGGGATGACCTCCGCCGCCAGCTGATCCAGCACCTGATCGACTTGGGTGTCTTTGAGCTTCATGGCCCAATTCCTTGTCTTTGCTCAGTTAACGTTTCGCCAACAAGGAGCGCGGTTAAGCGTTCCCCGCCTCGTTAAAGACCGGCAATCGGCTCTGATCCGCCGGGCAATTAAATGGAATTCAAATGAGTTTTCCAGGCGATCAAGTAAAATCGCAATAATAAAAATGGAAAGAGTAAAATTGCAAGTATAATAAACAATTTATCAACCTTAAACTCTGTTCACTACGAAAAAGTCATCAGATTTCATCTTCATATAGTGCTCGAAGTAGTAATCTATGCTAGACATTCACACAGGAGTACGAAGTCGGGAACATTCTTGGGCTTGCTTGTTTCGGGGAGAGGGCCATGGGCAAGGGAACACCGACCAGCTTCTTCGGGTCAGACTGGTTCAGCCGGTCCTGGGGTTGGCATAACTGGGGTACGCACGGGTCCCCCGGCGCGCCCAAACCCAGCTTGCCCTCTGGAAGCTCCGGTGGTGCGGCAGGCCCAACCACGACTCTGACCGTCACCTTCAATTCCGAGGAAGCCGGCTACGCCAACGCGATGGGCTGGTACAATTCGCGCACCGGCGAAGCCGGCATTCTGTTCAAGAACCTGAATGACGACGGCTGCGACGCCGGCGTCGAGGCGGGGGACAGCCGCAGCCTCACCGTGCTGCAGAGCGATGTCGACGCCAACAACGTCGGTTTTTTCCTGATCCCCAACGGCGCGAATGAGCTTTCGAGTTCGACGCTGGGCTCGAGCATGCGGTTCGAAGTCGGAAAGAATGGCGATGGCAAGATCGTCATCGATCGCCAATGGGGCCACGACGTGGTGCTGAGCGGCAGTGAGGTGCTGTTCAGCAACCAGGTCCACAACAAGGGCGACTACGACTACGTCTCCGGCAAGGTCGGCACCGCAGGGCAAAGCAAGGAGCAGAAGCTCGGCGCGCAGTCTGACGGGCCCGATGGCATCCTCGGCACGATGGCCTGGGACGACCAGGCGGTCAGCTGGTGCCGGGGCACCGACCGCGACTTCAACGACGTGGTGTTCACCGTCACCAAGCAGGGCGGCAACCCGCCGGCCAACGGCGCGCCGACCGACATCAATCTCAGCAGCGCCACCATCAGCGAGAATGTCGCCGGCGGCGTCGTCGGCATGCTTTCGACCGTCGATCCGAACGCCGGCGACAAGCACGCCTATTCGGTGAGCGACAACCGGTTCGAAGTGATCAATGGCCAGCTGAAGCTGAAGAGCGGCGTCAGCTTGAACTTTGAAGGCGCCAGCAGCGTCCAGCTCAAGGTCACAACCACCGACCAGGGCGGCCTCAGTCACTCGGAAGACTTCACCATCTCCGTCAAGAACGTCAACGAGTCACCGACGGACATCTCGGTCAGCAACCTGTCGGTGAGCGAGAATGTTGCCGGCGTCGTTGTCGGCACCTTGGCGACGGTCGATCCGGACGCCGGCGACGGGCACACCTACACCGTCAGCGACAGCCGATTCGAGGTGGTCGACGGTGAGCTGAAGCTGAGGAGCGGCGTCAGCCTGGATTACGAGACCGATGGTAGCCTCCAGCTGAAGGTCACGACCACCGATCAAGGCGGTCTCGGCTACTCCGAGGACTTCACCATCCAGGTGAAGGACGTCAACGAGCCTACCAACGCCGCGCCGACCGGTGTCGCGCTCAACGGCGGGATGATCACGGAGAATGCGATCGGTGCAGTGGTCGGCGTGCTGACAACCACCGACCCCGATGTGGGCGATACCCACACCTACACGGTCGACGATGGCCGGTTCGAGGTCGTCGGTAACCAGCTGCAGCTGAAATCCGGTGTCAGCCTGGACTTCGAAGAGGACAGCAGCATCGTCGTGAACGTCACGACGACCGATCAGGGCGGCCTCAGTTATGCGGACAGCTTCTTCATCAGCGTCAAGAATGTGCCCGAGGCTCCCACCGACATCACCCTCAATCCCTTCCAGGTCGACGAGAACGAGTTCGGTGCCAGCGTCGGCACCCTGTCGACGGTCGATGACGATGCAGGTGACACACACACATACAAGATCGACGATGACCGGTTCGAGGTTGTCGGCGACCAACTGCGGCTGACCGAAGAGTCGACCCTGAACTACGAATCCGAGCCGACCGTCACGCTCAACGTGACATCGACAGACAAGCTTGGAAACAGCGTCACCAAGGCGATTACCGTCAACGTCCGGGACTTAAACGAGGCACCGGAAGGTCCCATGGACATTGACGGATCGGACGACCTGGTGGCCAATACGGCGCCGGTCGGCACCGCCGTGGGTATCACAGCCGCGTCGGCTGATTTCGACGCAGGCGATTCCGTCATCTACAGCTTGTCAAACGATGCCGGCGGTCTGTTCGCGATCGATGCCGAGAGCGGCGTGGTGACCGTCGCGGATTCGCTCGAGGGGACCGGGACGGAGCACACGATCACGGTGCGCGCCACCGACAATTCCGGTGAATATAGCGAGACCGATTTCACCATCGAGGTCGGCGAAGTCATGGGCGTCATGGCGTTCGGCACCGGCGGAATCGATAGCTTCCTGCTTGACCTCGGCGCGGAGGCCGTTACCACGCTAGTCGGCTTCAACCGCGCGAACGACCTGTTGTCCTTCAGCGGTGTCGCCGATGCGGACGCGAACGGCAGCATCGGCCTGAACGACTTGCTCGCGATGGTATCGGGTGTCAGCGACTTCGGGTCCGGCGGCGATATCGTGGTGGATTTCACCACTGGCGCCAGCCTGGTCCTCCAGGGCTCCGGCACGCCCGGCGGCTCCGTCAACAGCATGTCGACGCTGGTCTCCAGCCCTTCGACCCAATACCAGTTCGCGTAGGACACGCAGCGCGGCGCTGAGACGAGCTCCGTGCCGCGAGCGAACCAGTCGCTCCTCGGCTAGTGCACCCGCTCCTCCGCCGGCGCCTCGAGCGCGCCGGTCATCAGGGCGACCGCTTCCGACATCGTGTATTTCTTGGGGTCGATCACCGTCAGGCGACGGCCCAGGCGATGGATGTGGATGCGGTCGGCCACTTCGAACACGTGCGGCATGTTGTGGCTGATGAGCACGATCGGCAGGCCGCGGCGCTTCACGTCCAGGATCAGCTCCAGCACGCGGCGCGATTCCTTGACGCCCAGCGCGGCGGTCGGCTCGTCCATGATCACAACCTTGCTGCCGAAGGCGGCGGCGCGGGCCACCGCGACGCCCTGGCGCTGGCCGCCTGACAGGGTCTCGACCGGCTGGTTGATGTTCTGGATGGTGAGCAGGCCGAGCTCGGACAGCTTCTCGCGCGCGATCTTCTGCATGCTGGCCTTGTCGAGCTTGCGGAACAATACTCCGAGCGGCCCCTTGGCCTTGATCTCGCGCCCCAGGAACAGGTTGTCGACGATCGAGAGCGCGGGGGACAGGGCAAGATTCTGGTATACCGTCTCGATCCCTGCGCGCCGCGCGTCCATCGGCGAGCGGAAATGGATCGGCTTGCCGTCCATCAGGATCTCACCGTGGTCGGGCGCGATGGCGCCGGTGATGGCCTTGATCAAGGTCGACTTGCCGGCGCCGTTGTCGCCGATCACCGCCAGGATCTCGCCGGGATAGAGATCGAAGTCCGCCTGGTCGAGCGCGGTGACGCGGCCGAACCGCTTGGAGAGGCCGCGCGCTTGCAAAATGGGGGTGGCGCCGTTGCTCATGCCGAGACCCTCCGCAGCCACTGGTCGATCGCGACTGCCGTGATGATGAGGAAGCCGACCGCGAATTCCTGCCACAGCACGTCGACGCCGGAGAGCGCGAGGCCGTTGCGGAACACGCCCACGATCAGCGCGCCGATCAGTGTGCCGATGATCGAGCCGCGCCCGCCGAACAGGCTGGTGCCGCCGATCACCACGGCGGTGATGGAATCGAGGTTTGCGGTATAGCCGGATTGCGGACTGACTGAGCCGATGCGCCCGATCAGCGCCCAGCCCGCGATCGCGCAGATGAATCCGGCGATGGCGTAGACCGACAGCAGCAGGCCATTGGTGCGGATGCCGGCGAGCTGCGCCGCCTCTGGATCGTCGCCGATGGCGTAGACGTGCCGCCCGAACGACGTCCAATTGAGGATGTACCAGAACAGGAACACCAGCCCCAGCATCAGGATCGAGCCGATGGTGATGCGCGCCTGGCCTATGACAAAGGGCGTGCCGGTGAATTGCAGGAAGGCCGCGCCCTCCGCGATGTCCTGGGAGCGGATGCTTTCGCTGCCCGAGTACCACAGGTTCAGCGCGAAGAAGATGCTCCAGGTGCCGAGCGTGACGATGAAGGGCGGCAGCCGCAGCTTGGTGACCAGCAGGCCGTTGACGATGCCGCACAGCGTGCCGACCACCAGGCCGCTGGCGAAGGCGAAGGGGACCGGCAGGCCGACGTCGATCGCGAATTTGCCCATCACCACCGAGCTCAGCACCATGATGGCGCCGACCGAAAGGTCGATGCCGGCGGTCAGCACGATCAGGGTCTGCGCCACGCCGACGATGCCGATGATCGTGACCTGCTGCAGCACCAGCGAGAAATTGAACGGATGCAGGAACCGATCGCCCGCGATGAACGAGAACAGGATGATGGCGAGCACCAGCACGATCGCCGGGATCGCCGTCGGATGGGCATGCAGAAAATGCTGCAGCCGGCGCAGCGGCGTCTCGGCGTCCTCCTCGAACGAGGCGACGCCCTGGTCGGCCTTCTTGAGCACCTGCTCGTAGCCGGCCGCGCCAGCTCTGGATTCGGTATCAGCACCGCTCATGCGGGACTCCCCTGCAAGAAACTCCCTCCCCCAAACTGGGGGAGGGTGGGGTGGGGGAAGCGAGCGAAGATTCGCTCCGGCGGGGGCGCCGCTTCCCCCTCCCTAGCCCTCCCCCGTGTCGGGGGAGGGGATTCAGGATGTACCTAGACAGCTATTCGAAAGCCTG
>DATFDU010000289.1:0-4728 GCA_035251915.1 Dongiaceae bacterium
GGAGGAGCGCAGCGCCACCTATGTGAAGGCCGGCCAGGGTCTGCCGATCGAACGCCGGGGCACCCGCGCCGGGCACCAATACCAGCTGCTCGGTCATTCCTTCAGCCGGCTGCTGGCGGTGGAGCCGTATCTGATCACCCTGACCGAGCTGTCGCGCGCCCTGCAGGTGCCGGTGACCGCCTTCTTCCGGCGGTTCGAGGAGGAGCGCAGCGCGACCTATGTCAAGGCCGGCCAGGGATTGCCGATCGAGCGGCGCGGCACCCGCGCCGGCCACCAGTATCAGCTGCTGGGCCATTCCTTCAGCCGTCTGCTGGCGGTCGAGCCCTACCTCATCACCCTCAGCAAGGATTCCGACGTCTTCCCGATCTTCCAACATGAGGGCGTCGAGTTCCTGTTCATGTTGGAGGGCGAGGTCGGCTACCGCCACGGCGACAAGACTTACCTGCTGCAGCCCGGCGACAGTCTCTATTTCGATGCCGACGTGCCCCATGGTCCGGAGGAGCTGCGCAAGCTGCCGGCCCGCTATCTTTCCGTGATCTGCTACGCACGCGGCGCGGAGTAGCCTGCCTACCGGTCGTTTACCTACAGTTAAAAAAGTTTCATTACCCTTGCGTGCGGGCACGCCTGCCACTATCTTGGTTCCAGTTGCGGCGCCCTTACGAAAGGTCGAACGGCCATGTGCGGCATCGTCGGACTGTTCCTGAAGAACCCCGCCCTGCAGAACCAGCTCGGCGCCCATGTCGAGACCATGCTGGTCGGCATGAGCGAGCGCGGGCCGGACAGCGCCGGCATCGCCGTCTATCACAGCCCGGTCGCCGCCGGCCGCAGCAAGCTCACCTTGTTCAATGCCGACGAAGCCTATCCGTGGCGCCAGCTGGCCGGCGACCTCGGCGCCGCCCTCAAGGTCGAGACTGACATCGGCCAGAAGGGCAACCATGCCTTGCTGGTGGCCGAGGCGAGCGAGGACAAGGTCATCGACTGGCTGCACGCCAACCGCCGCGACGTGCGGATCATGGGCTATGGCAAGCTGATGGAGGTCTACAAGGACATGGGCCTCCCGGGCGAGGTCGCGAAGCGCTACGGCCTCAAGAAGATGTCCGGCAGCCATGCCATCGGCCACACCCGCATGGCGACGGAAAGCGCGGTGACGACCGAGCATTCGCATCCCTTCACGCCGGCGCCGGACATGTGCCTGGTGCACAACGGCTCGCTCAGCAACCACAACAACCTGCGCAAGTGGCTGAAGAAGCAGGGCCAGAGCTTCGACACCGACAATGACTCCGAAGTGGCGGCGCGCTACTTCGCCCATCGCCTGGGCGAGGGCGCGAGCCTGAAGGAGGCGCTGGAGGCCGGCCTCACCGACCTCGACGGCTTCTTCACCTTCACCATGGGCACCAAGGACGGCTTCGCCGTGCTGCGCGACGGTATCGCCTGCAAGCCGGCGGTGCTGGCGGAAAATGACGACTGGGTGGCGATGGCCTCCGAGTTCCGCTCCCTCGCCTACTTGCCTGGAGTCGACAAGGCGAAGATATGGGAGCCGGCGCCGGCGACCGTCTACACCTGGAGCCTCCACTGAGATGAACGTGATTGACTTGGCGAAGACGTCGCTGCGCGAGGTCAACAGCCGCCTGCAGAAGCTGCCCAAGGATACCAACGAACGACTCTGGAAGCTGGTCAACGTGCATGGCGAGCATGCCTGCGCCGTCGGCCTGACCCAGCCGATCGAGGTCCAGATCGAAGGCCACATTGGCTATTACTGCGGCGGCATGAACCAGGAAGCGACCATCGTCGTGAACGGCCAATGCGGCGTCGGCCTCGCCGAGAACATCATGTCCGGCGAAGTGCGCGTGAAGGGCAATGCCAGCGCGGCAGCCGGTGCCACGGGTCAAGGCGGCCTCATCGTGATCGAGGGCGATGCCGGCACGCGCTGCGGCATCTCGATGAAGGGCGTCGACATCGTGGTCGGCGGCAGCGTCGGCGCGATGAGCGCCTTCATGGCGCAGGCCGGCAGCCTGGTAGTGTGCGGCGATGCCGGCGCCAACCTCGGCGACTCGCTTTACGAAGCGCGGATCTATGTGCAGGGCAAGGTCGAGAGCCTGGGCGCCGATTGCGTCGAGAAGAAGATGACGCCGCATCACGTCGCGAAGCTGGAAAGGCTGCTGAAGCGCGCCGGCATCAACGGCGATGCGAAGAAGTTCAAGCGCTACGGCTCGGCGCGCAAGCTTTACAATTTCCACGTCGACAATGTCGACGCGTACTGAGGGACGTCGATGAGCTCCACGCCCTTCTACACGCCGCCGCGCTGGTCGGCGACCTTCGATCCGCATTCGGTGGCGGAGATCCATCGCGCGGCGCAGACGGGCATCTACGACATCCGCGGCGCCGGGGCCAAGCGCAGGGTGCCGCACTTCGATGATCTGCTGTTCCTCGGCGCGTCGATCTCGCGCTATCCGCTGGAAGGCTATCGCGAGAAATGCGGCACCGACGTGGTGCTCGGCACCCGCTTCGCCAAGAAGCCGATCCAGCTCAAGATTCCCGTCACCATCGCCGGCATGAGCTTCGGCGCGCTGTCCGGCAATGCCAAGGAGGCGTTGGGCCGCGGCGCCACGCAGATGGGCACCAGCACCACCACCGGTGACGGCGGCATGACGCCGGAAGAGCGACTCTCCTCCAAGACGCTGGTCTATCAGCTGCTGCCCTCGCGCTACGGCATGAATCCGGACGATCTGCGCAAGGCCGATGCGATCGAAGTGGTCGTCGGCCAGGGCGCGAAGCCTGGCGGCGGCGGCATGCTGCTGGGCCAGAAGATCACCGAGCGCGTCGCCAAGATGCGCACCCTGCCGGTTGGCATCGACCAGCGCTCCGCCTGCCGCCATCCGGACTGGACCGGTCCCGATGACCTCACCATCAAGATCCAGGAGCTGCGCGAGATCACCGACTGGGAGAAACCGATCTATGTGAAGGTCGGCGCCACGCGGCCCTATTTCGACACCGCGCTGGCGGTGAAGTCCGGCGCCGACGTGGTCGTGCTGGATGGCATGCAAGGCGGCACCGCCGCCACCCAGGATGTGTTCATCGAGCATGTCGGCCTGCCGATCCTCGCCGCCATCCGGCCAGCGGTGCAGGCGCTGCAGGACCTCGACATGCATCGCAAGGTGCAGCTGATCGTCTCCGGCGGCATCCGCAACGGCGCCGACGTTGCCAAGGCTCTCGCATTAGGCGCCGATGCGGTCGCGATCGGTACCGCGGCGCTGATCGCGCTCGGCGACAACGACCCGCATTGGGAAGAGGACTACAAGAAGCTCGGCACCACCGCCGGCTGCTACGACGACTGGCACGAGGGCCGCGATCCCGCCGGCATCACCACGCAGGACCCGGAGCTCGCCAAGCGGCTGGACCCGGTGAAGGCCGGCAAGCGCCTGGCCAACTACCTCGCCGTGCTGACGATGGAAACGCAGATCATCGCGCGCGCCTGCGGCAAGAGCCACGTGCACAATCTGGAGCCGGACGACCTGGTCGCGCTGACGGTCGAGGCGGCCGCCATGGCGGGCGTGCCGCTCGCCGGAACCAACTGGATACCGGGCAAGACCGGGATGTAACTCTTCCGCTCTTGCATCTGGGGGATCAGAACAACCGAAGTCCGAGGGGAGGCTTACCGTGACTGCCGATCTTTCCAAAATCGCCAAAGAGCGAAAGATCAAGTATTTCCTGATCAGCTACACTGACCTGTTCGGCGTGCTGCGCGCCAAGCTGGCGCCAGCCGCGGCGATCGGCGACATGCAGCGTGACGGCGCCGGCTTCGCCGGCTTCGCGACCTGGCTCGACATGACGCCGGCGCACCCGGACCTGTTCGCCAGGCCCGACCCCGACAGCCTGATCCAGCTGCCGTGGAAGCCGGAAGTGGGCTGGCTCGCCAGCGATCTGTGGATGGACGGCAAGGAAGTCGCCGACAGCCCGCGCGCGCAGCTGAAGAAGATGATCGCCCGCGCCGCCAGGAACGGCCATCGCATGAAGAGCGGCGTGGAATGCGAGTTCTTCCTGATCACGCCGGACGGCAAGAGCCTCTTCGATTCCGCCGACACTCAGGAGAAGCCCTGCTACGACCAGCAGGCCCTGATGCGGCGCTACGACGTGATCACTGAAATCTGCGATGCCATGCTCAGCCTGGGCTGGAAGCCGTACCAGAACGATCATGAGGACGCCAACGGCCAGTTCGAGATGAACTGGCACTATGACGATTGCCTGCTGACTGCCGACCGCCACGTGTTCTTCAAGTATATGGCGCGCTCGATCGCGGAAAAGCACGGCCTGCGTGCGACCTTCATGCCCAAGCCGTTCATGAACCTGACCGGCAACGGCTGTCACGCCCATGTCTCGGTCTGGGACAAGAGCGGCAAGACCAACCTGTTCGCAGACCCGAAGGGCGAGCTCGGCCTCAGCAAGCTGGCCTACAGTTTCCTTGGCGGCATCATGCACAATGCCGAGGCGCTGTGCTCGATCTTCAACCCGACGGTGAATTCCTACAAGCGCATCAACGCGCCGCGCACGGTTTCGGGCGCGACCTGGGCGCCCAACACCATCACCTACACCGGCAACAACCGCTCCCACATGGTGCGCATCCCCGATGCGGGCCGGTTCGAGCTGCGGCTCGCCGACGGCGCCACCAATCCCTACCTGCTGCAGGCCGGCATCCTCGCCGCCGGGCTCGACGGCATCGACAACAAGCGC
>DATFDU010000290.1:0-7352 GCA_035251915.1 Dongiaceae bacterium
GACCAGGCGGTCGAAGCCGCCTCCATTGCCTTCAAGACCTGGAAGCGCACATCGCGCGAAGAGCGCGCGCAGCTGCTGCACCGCATCGCCGACATCATCGAAACCCGGGTCGAGACCCTGGCGCAGGTGGAGACGCGCGACAACGGCTCGCTGCTCCGCTCGCACCGCCGCGGAGTGATGCCGCGGGTGGCGATGAACTTCCGCTTCTTCGCCGACTGGCTGCTGCAGCTCGATCACGCCGACTTCGACGTGCGCGGCCACCGCAACCATGTCAGCTGGGACCCGAGCGGCGTCGCCGCCATCATCACGCCGTGGAACGCGCCCTTGATGCTGGGCACCTGGCGCATCGCACCCGCGCTCGCCGCCGGTTGCACCGTGGTCTACAAGCCGCCCGAGTGGGCGCCGCTGACCGCGTCGCTGCTGGCCGACATCACGGCCGAGGCGGGGCTGCCGGACGGCGTGTTCAACGTGGTGCAGGGAATCGGGCGCGATGCCGGCGCCGCCCTCGCGTGCCATCCGAAGATCCGGCGCCTCAGCTTCACCGGCTCGGTCGCGACCGCGCGCCAGATCGCGGCGGCGGCCGGCGCCAACCTGGTGCCGCTGTCCTTCGAGCTCGGCGGCAAGTCGCCGTTCCTGGTGTTCGCCGACTGCGACCTCGAGCTCGCTGTGAATACCGCGATCGGCCAGTACGACAATGCCGGCCAGGTCTGCCTCGCCGGCACGCGCCTGCTGGTCGAGCACGGCATCCGGGACAAGTTCCTCGACGCCTTCCTCGCCAAGGCCAAGGCGATCCGCCAAGGCGACCCGCGCGACGAGGCGACCGACATCGGTCCGCAGATCAGCCGGCCGCACTTCGAGCGCGTCGACGGTTTCGTGCAGCGCGCGCTCGCATCGGGCCTCAAGCCGGCGCTGGGCGGCGGTCCCAACAAGAATCTCGGCGGCCTCTATTATCGGCCGACGCTCTTCCTCGATCCGCCGGCCGGCAGCGAGATCCTGTGCGAGGAGGTCTTCGGCCCTGTCCTCTGCCTGCAGAGTTTCCGCACCGAAGAGGAGGCGATCGCCCTCGCCAACGACACGAACTACGGCCTCGCCGCGGTGGTGATGACCGGCGATCCGGAGCGCGCCGAGCGCGTGACGGCGCAGGTCTCCGCCGGGCTGGTGTGGAACAACTGCTTCTTCGTGCGCGACCTGCGCCAGGCCTTCGGCGGCAACGGCAAGTCCGGCATCGGGCGCGAGGGCGGCACCTGGTCGTTCGATTTCTATTGCGACGTCAAGAACAGCGTCTACGCGCCGCACGGCTGGAGGAAGCATGGGTAAGGTCGTCGGTTGCGGGCTGATCGCCCATGTGCCCACCGTCATGCTGCCGCAGGATATCCGGCACGAGCTGAACAACGGCCGCGACTTCACCGTGGTCGAGGGCTTTCATCGCCTGCGCCGGGACGTCCTCTCCGAGCTGGATTACGACCTCGTCATCGTGTTCGACTCGCACTGGTTCACCACGGTCGAGTTCATCGTCACCGGCCATGTGCGTCGTACCGGCAAATACACCTCGGACGAGCTGCCGCGCGGCATGTCGCAAGTGCCCTATGACCTGCCCGGCGATCCGGAGTTCGCCCAGGCTGCCGCCGCGGTCGGGCGCAAGCACGGCACCTGGATCACCGCGATCGACGATCCCTATCTGCCGATCCAGTATGCGACGGTGAATCCCGCGTCTTATTTGCAGCGCGGCAAGGAGGCCTGGGTCTCGGTCAGCTGCGCGCAGACCGCCGAGAGCGAGGATTTCCTGCGCGTCGGCCGCGCCTTGCGTGAGGCGATAGCCAGCGTCGACCGCCGTGTGGTGCTGCTGGCGTCCGGCGCGATGAGCCACAAATTCTGGCCGCTGCAGAAGCTGCGCGAGCACGAGGCGGCCGGCATCGAGCATATCTTCAGCCCGGCTCATTCCGCCGCCGACCTGGAGCGCATCGAGTGGATGAAGGCGGGCGACCATGCGCGTATCCTTGCCACCATGCCGGAGTTCCTGAAATTCAAGCCGGAAGCCAATTTCGGCCACTATCTGATGATGGCGGCGGCCATGGGCGAAGGCGAATGGCGGGCGCGCGGCCGGCTCTACAGCGACTACGAGAACGCGATCGGCACCGGGCAGGTGCATGTCTGGTTCGACGCGCGCTAGGATCAGGGCAGGGGAGAAGCAACGTGCGGGAATTTCGTCGGATCTTGCTGGCAGGCGCCGTGGTCGAGACCGAGCGGCAGGGCGAGGAGCTGGTGGCGCGCGACGGCCGGCGCATCGCGATCGCCGAGGCCGTGCACCTGCCGCCGGTGGTTCCGACCAAGATCGTCTGTGTGCATCTCAACCACGTCAGCCGCGTCAAGGAATTCCAGATCAAGCTCAGCGCCACGCCGACCTACTTCCACAAGCCGCTCTCCTCGCTCAATGCGCACCGCGGCGATGTGGTGCGGCCGAAGCGCTGCAAGTGGCTGAATTACGAGGGCGAGGTCGCAATCGTCATCGGACGGCGCTGCCGCAACGTCTCGCAGCGCGAAGCAGGCGACTACATCCTGGGCTACACCGTCGCCAACGATTTCGGCCTGCACGACTTCCGCGACACCGATGCAGGCTCGATGCTGCGCGTGAAGGGAAGCGACACCCTGTGTCCGCTCGGCCCTGGCCTTGTCACTGGCTGGGACTTCCACAACAAGTATCTGCGCACCTATGTCAACGGCCAGCTCAAGCAGGACGGCAACACCTCCGAGATGACCTGGGACATGCACTACCTGGTCGCCGACATCGCGCGCAACATCACCCTGGAGCCGGGCGACGTGCTGCTCTCCGGCACCCCCGCCAATTCGCGCCCGGTGCAGCCGGGCGATGTGGTGGAGGTCGAGGTGGAAGGGCTGGGGCGTCTCAGCAACCGCGTCGTCGAGGGACCGGTGCCGATCGGCGAGGATATCGGCGCGCAGCCGACGGAGTCCGAGGAAGTGCTGTCGACCGCGCTGGGCGGCGACTGGGAGTTCCGCGGCATCCGCCCGCCCAAGAAGCCGGGAGCCTGAGCGATGAGCGAGCAGAAGGGCTTTTTCTATCCGCGCAGTGCCGGCGGCCAGGCTTCGCTGCTGCCGCCGCCGCCCTGGTACTATTCCGGCGACCTGCTCACCGTCGAGTTCCGCACCGATCCCGCCCGCGTGGCGGAGCTGCTGCCGGCGCCGCTGAAGCCTGCCGCCGAGGACCCCGGCGCCGTCGCGCTGATCTGGGCCGACTGGCAATCCTGCGGCGGCACCCAGGCCGAGCTGCTCGATCCCGTGCGCGCGCAATACAAAGAGGCGTTCGCCGTGGTACGCTGCAGCTTCGAGGGCCGGACCTATTCGCGCTGCATCTATATCTGGGTGGACAAGGATTTCGCGCTGCTGCGCGGCATCCATCAGGGCTATCCCAAGAAGCTCGGCTCCATCCACATGACGCGTCCTCATCCGTTCGCGCCGGCGCCGCAGGTCGCGGCCGGCGGCAAGTTCGGCGCGACGCTTGCTGCCAACGACCGGCGCCTGGCCGAAACGGTCATCACCCTGACCGAGCCGGCCGAGCGCAACGGCTTCGTCAACGGCCACCCGATGGCGCATCACCGCTGGCTGCCGGCGATCGACGGCAAGGGCGATGCGCATGCCGAGCTGATCGAATCCACCGGCTCCAAGTTCGAGGGCGGCCAGCCGTGGCGCGCCAAGGTCGAGCACTTCGCGCTGCTCGAGTCCCCGACCGAGGAGCTGGCCCGCCTCGAGGTGCGCGAGATCATCGGCGCCTACTACCGCCAGATCGGCGTAGTCTGGAACGGCGGCCGCTCGCTGGTGCCGAATGTCGGCGCGTCCGCGGAGGGGTGAGGGCATCACATGTCGAACAATGCCCCAAAAGAGAGCATATGCAGAAGGCACGCTGAAACCTCCTCCCCCAACATGGGGGAGGTCAGGGAGGGGGAAGCCGCGTTTCGGTGTCAGACAGTCTTCGCTCGCTTCCCCCACCCCAGCCCGCCCCCAGATTGGGGGCGGGGGGATGTCGCTCGATCAGCCCATATGCGATTGCCTTGCTCCCCAAAGCGGGAAGGGGTTGGGAGTTGGGCATGACTCCCGACGAGTTCCGGAAGTTCGGCCATCAACTGATCGACTGGATCGCGGACTATCGCGCCGGCGTCGCCGAGCGGCCGTTGCTGTCCAGCGTGAAGCCCGGCGACATCAAGGCGCAACTGCCGACCGATGCTCCGCTTGAAGCAGAGAGCTTCGACGCCATCCTCGCCGATATGCAGCGCATCATCATGCCGGGCCTGTCGCACTGGCAGCATCCCGGCTTCTTCGCCTATTTCCCTTCCAACAGCCTGCCCTCCAGCGTGCTGGGCGACTATCTCGCGACCGGCCTCGGCACCCTCGGCCTCGCTTGGCAGTCCTGCCCGGCGCTGACCGAGCTGGAAGAAGTGGTGACCGACTGGCTGCGGCGCATGACCGGCCTCAGCGATGCCTGGAGCGGCGTGATCCAGGACACCGCCTCGACCAACACCTTGGTCGCCCTGCTCTGCGCGCGCGAACGGTCGACGCAGCACGGCGCCAGCCGCGGCGGCCTGCAGGCAGAGGAACAGGCGCTGACGGTCTATTGCTCGACCCAGGCGCACAGCTCGGTCGACAAGGCTGCCCTGCTGGCCGGCTTTGGTCGCGACAACATTCGCCACGTCGGACACGACGCAGCGTTCGCCATGCGGCCCGACGAGCTGCGCCGCCTGATCGAGGCCGACGTCGCCGCCGGCAAGAAGCCGTGCGCGATCATCGCCACCACCGGCACCACGGCGACGACGGCGCTCGACCCCGTCGCGCCGATCGCCGCCATCGCGCGCGAGCATGGACTATGGCTGCATGTCGATGCGGCGATGGCCGGCTCCGCCATGATCCTGCCCGAGTGCCGCTGGATGTGGCAGGGCGTGGAGCAGGCTGACTCGCTCATCCTCAACGCGCACAAATGGCTCGGCGTCGCGTTCGATTGCGCGCTCTACTATGTGCGCGATCCGCAGCATCTCGTGCGCGTGATGTCGACCAACCCCAGCTACCTGCGCACCGCCGCCGATGCCGAGGTCAAGAACCTGCGCGACTGGGGCATTCCCCTCGGCCGGCGCTTCCGCGCGCTGAAGCTGTGGTTCATGCTGCGCGAGCAGGGCGTCGCCGGACTGCAAGGCCGCCTGCGCCGCGACATCGCCAACGCGCAGTGGCTCGCCGATCAGGTGAAGGCTGCGCCGGACTGGCAGGTCCTTGCGCCGGTCCCGTTGCAGACGGTGTGCGTGCGCCACGCGCCGCCGGGCCTCAGCGGCGAAGCGCTGGATCGCCACACCCAGGCCTGGGTCGAGCGCATCAACCGCTCCGGCCAGGCCTGGCTGACGCCGGCGGTGCTCGAGGGGCGCTGGATGGCGCGGGTCTCGGTCGGCGCCGTATCGACCGAGCGGGAGGACGTGGCGAGGCTGTGGCGCTTGATGCGCCAGGTGGCAGAACATCCTGACGGGAACCGCACATGACCAGCTTCGCCGCGACCGACGACGGCCACGCCGATCTGTCCAGCCATGATTCCTTCCTCAACGGCGCGCCGCACAACACCTTTGCCCGCCTGCGCCGCGAGGAGCCGCTGGCCTGGTGCGAGATGAAGGGCGGCCAGGGCTACTGGTCGGTGACGCGCCATGCCGACGTGCTGGAGCTCAACCGCAACTTCGAGCTGCTGAGCTCCGCCCGCGGCATCCGCATGGAGGACCAGTCCTACGAGGAGTACCTGGCGCGGCGCACCTTCCAGGAGACCGACCCGCCCGAGCATTCCCGCACCCGCATCCTGGTGAGCAAGGCGTTCTCCAAGCCGGTGGTGGCGCAGTTCGAAAGCCGGATCAAGGCGATCTGCGATGCGATCCTGGACGAGGCGATCGAGCGCGGCAGCTTCGATGCGGTCAAGGACGTGGCGCGGCAGCTGCCGATGCGCATGCTGGGCCAGATCATTGGCGTGCCTGATTCCGACCTCGACTGGCTGGTGGAAAAGGGCGACCAGCTGATCGCCAACACCGATCCCGAATTCACCGAGCATGTGCTGGACCAGGCCGATACCGACGCCTACCGGTTGATGCCGTTCCGCTCGCCCGCCGGCGCCGAGCTGTTCGATTACGCCAAGGCCCTGATGCGCGAGAAGGACAAGCGCGGCGACACCAGCGGCGTCCTGCACCTGATCCTGCAGCCCGACATGCACGGCAACGTGATCTCCGAGCTCGAGTTCCGCAACTTCTTCTGTCTGCTGGTCGCGGCCGGCAACGACACCACGCGCTACTCGATCTCGGCCTCGCTCTACGCGCTCACCAACCGGCCGGACCTGCTGGTGGAGCTGAGGAACGGCGATGCGCAACTCTGGGAAACCGCGCCTGACGAGTTCATCCGCTGGGCCTCGCCCACCATGCATTTCCGCCGCACCGCCACCCGCGACTTCGCGCTGCACGGCAGAGAGGTCAAGGCCGGCGACAAGGTGCTGCTCTGGTTCGTGTCCGCCAACCGCGACGAGACCGCGTTCGACCAGCCGTTCGAGATCAACGTCAAGCGCACGCCGAACCGCCATGTCGCCTTCGGCCAGGGCGGACCGCACGTGTGCCTCGGCATGTGGCTGGCGCGGCTGGAGGTCAAGATCCTGCTGCAGGAGCTGGTCAAGCGTATCGGCGCGATCGAGCAGACCGGTCCGCACGAGTTCCTGCGCTCGAATTTCATCGGCGGCATCAAGCGGCTGCCGGTCCGAATCCAACATTGAGGCGAACGAAATCCAGGAGAGAGCGATGGCGGTGGGGGAAAGACTAAGGCTGCTGTTCTGCGATCATCTGAGCCTGGCGCGGGGCAAGTATCTGCCCGCGAGCAAGATCGGCAACGGCTCGTCGCGGTTCTGCCAGGGCACGTTCGCCGTGACCTACGACAAGGAGCTGGTCCCTGCCCCGGGCGGCACCATGCTGGAAGGCCTGCCCGACATGGAGGCCGTCTATGTCGAGGAGGATATCCGCGAAGGCTGGGAGCCCAACACCAAGGTGGTGATCGCGGACATCCATCAGGGCGACGGCAAGCCGCTCGCATTGTGCGGCCGCAGCCTGCTGAAGCGCACGGTGAAGCAGTGGCAGGAGCTCGGCTACACCCCGAAGGTCGGCCTGGAGCTCGAGGCCTACGCCTTCCAGCGCGATGCCGAGGGCAAGATCGTGCCGTACCAGACTCCCGGCGCCTATGTCTACGGCACCGGCCGCTTCGTCGATCCGCTGCGCTTCACCGACGCGATCTGGAACAAGGCCAGCGAGCTCGGCTTCCACATCGACTGCTTCACCTCGGAATAC
>DATFDU010000291.1:0-7054 GCA_035251915.1 Dongiaceae bacterium
GGCGCCACCATGCACAAGGTGGACGAGAACGTCGCAATCGCGGATATTCTCCAGCTTTCGGACATCTACGAACGCATCCTCGATTCCTATTTTCATGCCCAGCTGGATTGAGTTCCGTCTCGGTTGCCGGGGTCTTTACCGGCTCGCGCTGTTCGATCGCAGTTTCACCGGCTTTTTCGATCGCTCCACCGCTGGCGTGCTGCGCTCGTTCGGGCTGTTTCTGCTGGTGCTGCCGATCGTGCTCTGGCAGGTCTGGCTCACCAATGAGCCGCCGGCCGACAACCCGGTCCTGTTCCTGGCCGGAAGGTCGGTGGCGTACGCCTATAACTGGATCCTGTTTCCGTTCCTGATCGTGTTTGCGGCGCGTTTCCTGGAGCGCGATGCCGAGGCGGCCGGCTGTGTCGCGATCTACAACTGGACCAATGTCTTGTGGGTCGCGCTGCAGATGCCAACGACGCTCATCCTCGCGCTGGGCGTTCCGGTCACGGCCGCACAGCTGCTGGGATTAGCGCTGCTCATCGCCAGCCTGGTGATCGAGGGCTTCATGTTCCTGGTCGTCCTGCGCCTCGTGCTGTGGCAGGCCGCTGCGCTGGTGGCGCTGGACTTCCTGCTCAGCCTGATGGTGATCTGGCCGATGGGCGACTGGCTGAGCGGCGTCAAGTAGGTTCGCTTGGTTCTAGGCTCCGGACAGCGGTTCGTATTTCACGCCGGTCAGATAGAGCCCATGCGGCGGCGCGGTCGGGCCGCCTTTCGTTCGATCGTGCGCCTCGAGCGCCGCGCGTACGTCGTCCTTGCTCCATTTGCCCTCGCCGACCAGGCGCAGGGTGCCGACCATGTTGCGCACCTGGTGATGCAGGAAAGAGCGTGCTTCCGCGATGATGTCGATCTCCTCGCCGGCGCGCGCGACGCTGAGCCGGGTCAGCGTCTTCACCGGCGACTGGGCCTGGCACAGGCTGGCGCGGAAGGTGGAGAAATCGTGCTTGCCCACCAGCACCTGCGCCGCGTCGTGCATGGCCGCGGCATCGAGCGGCGCGTTGACCAGCCAGGCCCTGCCCTCCTCCAGCGCCAGCGGCGGGCGTCGATTGATGATGCGATAGAGATAGGCGCGGCCGGTCGCGCTGAACCGCGCATGGAAATCCGGCGGGGCCAGTTCTGAGTGGATGATTGAGACCGGCCAAGGCCTCAGATGAAAGTTGAGCGCGGCCTGCAGCTTCTCGGACGTGAATTCCTTCTCGACATCGACATGCGCCACCTGACCGGTCGCATGCACGCCGGCATCGGTGCGCCCGGCCGCGTGCGCGGTCACGGTCTCGGCACAGGTCTTGAACACCGCCTCCTCAAGCGCCTGCTGCACCGACATGCCGTTGTCCTGGCGTTGCCAGCCGACGAAGGCGCTGCCGTCATATTCGAGCGTGAGCTTGAAGCGCGTCACGAGAGCTGCGTGCCTTTCGGCACCGCGAAGCCGCGCAGCATCTCCTCGGCGCTCATGGCGCGCTTGCCGGCACGCTTCACCAACGTCGGCCGTAGTGCCCCGTCGCCGCAGGCGATGGTGAGCCGGTCGTCAATAGCCGTTCCAGGCGCGCCCGATCCCGACGCGAGATCCGCAGCCAGGATGGTCAGGCGCTCGCCATCGATCTCGGTGAAGGCGCCCGGCGCCGGCGACAGGCTGCGGATGTGGCGGTCGAGCTCCGCCGCGCTGCGGCGCCAGTCGATGCGGCACTCCTCCTTGGTGATTTTGGCGGCGTAGGCCACGCCATCCGCTGGCTGCGGCACGGGCTTGAGATTCGGCAGCTGGCCCAATGCCTGGACGATCAGGCGCGCGCCGACCTCCGCCAGGGCATCGTGCAGCGCGCCGGCATTCATGTCCGCGCCGATGGCAAATTCTTCCTTCAGCAGCATCGCGCCGGTATCCAGCCCTTCTTCCATCTGCATGATGGTGACGCCAGTCCTGGCGTCGCCCGCCATGATGGCGCGCTGGATCGGCGCGGCGCCGCGCCAGCGCGGCAGCAGCGAGGCATGGATGTTGAGGCAGCCGTGGCGCGGTGCATCGAGCACCGCCTTGGGTAGGATGACGCCGTAGGCCGCGACCACCGCCACGTCCGCCTGCAGCGCAGCGAAGGCCGCCGTTTCCTCAGCGCTCCGCAGCGATGTCGGCGTGCGGACCGAGACGTCCTGCTCCTCGGCCAGCATGTGCACCGGTGATTTCTGCGTTTCCATGCCCCGCCCCTTGGGCCGCGGCGGCTGGCTATAGACCGCGATCACCTCGTGTCCGGCATCCACCAGCGCCTTCAGCGCCACCGCGGCGAAGGCCGGCGTTCCCATGAAGACGATGCGGAGCGCCCCCATCCGCGATCACATGGCCGCGTCGGCTGCGGCCTTTTTCGCCTTCAGCAGCTTGCGCAGGATGATGTTGCGCTTGAGCGAGGTGAGATGGTCGATGAACAGGACGCCGTCGAGATGGTCGATCTCGTGCTGCAGGCAGGTGGCGAGCAGGCCTTCGGCCGCGATCTCCTGCTGCTGGTTGTCCTGGTCGAGATATTTCACGCGGCAGGCGGCGGGCCGCACCACGTCGGCATAGTGCTCCGGCACGCTGAGGCAGCCCTCGTTGTAGGTCGCGTCGTCGTCGGACACCCACACGACCTCCGGATTGGCGAAGCGCAGCGGCTGCGGCGCCTCGCCCTCGCGCGCGAGGTCGAGCACGATCACGCGCTTCAAGACGCCCACCTGCGGCGCGGCCAGGCCGATCCCGGGCGCGTGGTACATGGTCTCCAGCATGTCGTCCATCAGCTTGCGGACGCTCGCGTCCACCTGCTTCACGGGCTGGGAGATCTTCTTCAGGGCCGGGTCGGGCGCGGTCAATATGGGCAACAGGGCCATCGGTTCTTCCTTCGGCGCTTTACCTAGGGTTTCGGCGCTGTATCGTCAAGCGAGGCGGGTCCGAATCGGACTCCGAGTCGAGGGCGAAAAGCCATGGAACTTCAAGATATTGCAGTCTGGATGGCGATCCTGGTGGCGGGCGGCACGCTCGCATTCCTGGCATTCGGCAGGCGCGGGGCTGGCGCCGAAGCAGGCCAGCTGGCCGGCCGGCTGGAGCAGCTCGCCGCCCAGCAGGCGGCTTCGCAGAGCGCGCTCTCCGAGCGGCTGCAGGCCCAGGAGCGCGCGCTGGCGGCCAAGCTCGACGAGCGCCTGGGCAGCCTGCAGGACCGGGTCGGCCAAAGCCTGCACGCCAATGCCGAACAGGCCGGGCAGGCGCTGACCGACCTGCGCGAGCGGCTGGCGGTGATCGACGCCGCGCAGAAGAACATCGCCGAGCTGTCGAGTCAGGTGGTGGATCTGCAGAACGTGCTCTCCAACAAGCAGGCGCGCGGCGCCTTCGGCGAGGTTCAGCTGCAGGACATCGTGCAATCGAGCCTGCCGGCGCAGAGCTACGTGTTCCAGGCGCAGCTGGGCACCAAGCGCGTCGATTGCCTGCTGACCCTGCCGAACCCGCCGGGGGCGATCTGCATCGACGCCAAGTTCCCGCTGGAGTCCTACCGCGCGCTGCGCGAGGCCAAGGACGAGATCGCGACGGCACAGGCGCGGCGCGAGTTCACCAATGCCATCCGCCTGCACATCCGGGCGATCGCCGACAAATACATCGTGCCGGGCGAGACCGCCGATTCCGCGCTGATGTTCCTGCCGTCGGAAGCGGTCTATGCCGAGTTGCATGCCAGCTTTCCCAACCTGGTCGACGAAGCCGGCAAGGCGCGGGTGTGGATCGTGTCGCCCACGACTTTGATGGCGACGCTCACCACCATCCGTGCGGTGCTCAAGGACGTGCGCATGCGCGAGCAGGCCCACATCATCCAAAAGAAGGTCGGCGAGCTTGGCCTCGACGTGAACCGTTTGGGCGATCGCGTCGACAAACTGCAAAGACACTTCGGCCAGGTGGTCGAGGATGTGCGCCAGGTGGCCATTTCGAGCGACAAGATCGCCCAGAAAGCGGCTGCCATAAGGGACGTCGAGCTTGGCCCAACCGATGGAAACATCACGCAAATTCCTGAACAGCCGGCTCTGGCGCGTTTGAATTAACCAAAGCGAAAGACAAAGTCTCCGATTGTTCGGCTTCGCTGTGCTTACGGCCTGGATCAGGCCTCTTTGGGGAGGGACCTTTGGAAGCGGTCGTTACGCCTTTCACCATCTTCGTCATCGCCATCGTCGTCGTCGTGTTCCTGTTCGTGATCATGGCGGTCAAGTCCGTGCCGCAGGGCCACGAGTGGACGGTCGAGCGGTTCGGCCGCTACACCGGCTCGCTGCGGCCGGGCCTCGGCTTCATCGTGCCCTTCATCGACCGCGTCGGCGCCAAGATCAACATGATGGAATCGGTGCTCGACGTGCCGACCCAGGAAGTCATCACCAAGGACAACGCCATGGTCTCGGTCGACGGCGTGGTGTTCTACCAGGTGCTCGACGCGGCCAAGGCGGCGTATGAGGTCAATAACCTCGAGAACGCCATCCTCAACCTCACCATGACCAACATCCGAACGGTCATGGGCTCGATGGACCTGGACGAGCTGCTGTCGCAGCGCGACAAGATCAACGTACAGTTGCTGCACGTGGTCGACGACGCGACCCGGCCTTGGGGCATCAAGGTGACCCGCATCGAGATCAAGGATATCGCCCCGCCGCGCGACCTTGTCGATTCCATGGCGCGCCAGATGAAGGCCGAACGCGAGAAGCGCGCGCAGATCCTGGAAGCGGAAGGCTCGCGCGCCGCCGCGATCCTGCGGGCCGAAGGCGAGAAGCAATCCGCCATCCTGGAAGCAGAAGGTCTGCGCGAAGCCTCGTTCCGCGAAGCAGAGGCGCGCGAGCGCCTAGCGGAAGCGGAAGCCAAGGCGACCCAGGTGGTCTCGCAGGCGATCGCGGGCGGCAACGTGCAGGCGATCAACTACTTCCTCGGCACGAAATATGTCGATGCCTTGAAGGCGGTGGCGAGCGCGCCAAACCAGAAGGTGATCCTGATGCCGCTGGAAGCCGCCAACGTGATCGGCGCGCTGGGCGGCATTGCCGAGCTGGCGAAGGATGCGTTGCAGTCCCGTGCCGCGGGTGGTGGTCCTGGTGGTGGCGGCGCGCCTGCCGGCGGCGGTGCCAGCGGTCCCTGGCAGCAGCCGCGCACGTAAGACGCAAGAGCAGCGCGAGCGGAGGGAACGATGGATATCCTGAGCTGGCTCGACGGCACGCAGTTCTGGCACTGGTGGATCCTGGCCTTGATCTTCGCCGGCATCGAGATCCTGGCGCCGGGCGTGTTCTTCATCTGGCTGGGCGCGGCGGCAGCGGTGACCGGCGTGATCGCGCTCGTCATTCCCGGGCTCGGCTGGGAGATCGAGGCGCTGCTGTTCGCTCTTCTGGCGGTGCTGAGCATCGTCGGCTGGCGCAGCTATCAGAAGAAGACCGCCAAGGACGAGGTGCCATCGACCCTCAACCGCCGCGGCGAACAGATGATCGGCCGCACTGCCGTCCTCAGCGAGCCGATCCAGAACGGCCGCGGCAAGGCAAAGATCGACGACACGGTGTGGCGGGTCGAGGGCGCGGATCTGCCCGCCGGCACGCCGATCAAGGTAACCGCCGTCGATGGCGCGATCCTGAAGGTGGAAGCGGCGGCACGGTAGAGCAAATTAGGAGCGCCGCATGAAGCCAGGGGATCTCGTGCGTGTTGTTGCTCTCTCACCTGCCATTCCAGACAACCCAGAGAGCAAGCTGGTATTCGAGCGCAGTGTCGGCCACACCTTTCCAATCGTGGACATCACGGCAGATGGGCTAGTAGAACTTGATGTCGGCGATATTCTGGGCGAGTCGACCGATCCTGAGTTGGTCGCTTCGCATACGATCTGGATCGAGCCTGAATGCCTTGAGCTCGTTCAGGCGCGCTCCGCTCCGTAGTACAGCGTTACAGTGTGCTTCGCCTCCGCGAAGAACAGCCAGCGTTCGGTAACGGTGCCGACTGCGTTGAGGATGATCGCGAGAGCCAGCAGCACAAGATCGATTGCGTGCTTCGTGAGGAAATACGCAACCAGCACGGCGGCGAGCGGCAGCACGAAGCCGGCGATGAGCGCGATGCGGCGCAGCTTGTGCGCATGCTTGCGCGCGATGCGGAAGCCCATCTCCTTCAGGAGGTAGTTCTCCTCGGTGTGCGGTGCGGCCAGCATGCGCACCTTGCCGAATGCCCCTAGACCTGTTGCGCCCTCGGCGGTCATGGCGTGACTGCCGCTATCGATGAAGTGCCAGTAGGCGAGCTTGATTGCGATCGCCGCTGCGAGGCCGATGGCGGCGAAATCGTAGGCCGGCTTCTGCACCGCCGGCATCAGCTCCGCCCACAGGGTGAACCAGAGCGCGCCGCTGGCGAGTCCCATGGCGATGTAGCCCGGCACGGTCCACAGGTTGTGCCAGGCGCGGATCGGCTTCAGGCTGGCATAGATCATCGCCGTCGCGCACACCGTCGCGAACGCGCTGACGCTGAGCAGCAGGCCGGCCCAGGCCCACAGCTCGCCCAGGAACAGCCAGCCGATCGCATAGATGCCGGCCGGCACGAAGGTGAACAGCGCCAGCACGCCCTCGCGCGACAGCCAGGACGAGCGCCACTGCGAGAAGGCGCGCCACGCGCGCTCCGGATGGGTGAGATGCAGCGTCGAGGAGACGAGGCCGAAGCTCACCATGCCCAGCGACACCACGAACGCCACCCAGCCGGACAGCGGCTCCGCCGACAGCACGCCGCCGGCGCCGAACAGCCCCAGCAGCGCCAGCATGGCATAACCGGCGCCGGAGGCGGTGGTGAAGAGAATGACTGAGAGGGCGGGGTGCATTCCTCTCCGTCCCTAATAAACAGACCCCTTCCCCCCTTGCGGGGGAAGGATGCGGAGCCCTCTCCCGCGAGGGGAGAGGGGTAGAATACTGCGGGGCTCAGTGAGCAGAACCATCACCGCGACAGAGCGCGGTCGAGCCAGCGCAACAGCCGATTGCCGGTGCCTTCCTCGCGCGGCTCCGCCAGCGGCTTGGTGACGGCGCCGGTGCAGCCGGC
>DATFDU010000292.1:0-17867 GCA_035251915.1 Dongiaceae bacterium
AACCCGCCGCCGTCGATCCTGCAGGTGCCGGGCGCCAAGGAGATCGCCATCGAATTCTCTTCGCTGTCCAAGAGCTACAACATGGCCGGCTGGCGCATCGGCTTCGCGGCTGGCAATCCGCGCATGGTGGCGGCGCTCGCCAAGATCAAATCCTATCTCGACTACGGCGCCTTCACCCCGATCCAGGTGGCGGCGACCACCGCGCTCAACGGCCCGCAGGAGTGCGTGGCGGAGATCCGCCAGCGCTACAAGGACCGCCGCGACGTGCTGATCGAGGGTCTGGCGCGCGCCGGCTGGCAGGTGCCGGCGCCGAACGCCTCGATGTTCGTATGGGCGCCGCTGCCGCCGGATTTCGCCGCACTCGGCAGCCTCGAATTCTGCAAGCACCTGCTGACCGAGGCCAAGGTCGCGGCCGCGCCCGGCGTCGGCTTCGGGGCCGGCGGCGAAGGCTTCGTGCGCTTCGCCCTGATCGAGAACCGCCAGCGCCTGCGCCAGGCCGCGCGCAACATCGCGCAAGTCCTGCGCCGCAGCAACTCCGTCAGGAACGCGGGCTAGCTGCCGAAAAGCCTGCGTCACGATGCCATGTGGCGGCAAGGGCGACAAAAGGTGCCGGCGGCAGAGAGCGCTTCGCCGCTGCCGCCGTCACCGGATGTGCTGGGAAGCCCTCAGGCCGTCGCTTGCGGCCGATGCCTGACTTCCCAGATCTCCCATGCCGCAGCAGCCACAACCAGCAGGCCGATGACGACATGGGTCCACATGGCGGCCGCCATCGCGGCAAAGCCGAGGACCCACGGCGCCGCCACGACCCAGATGCCGACGATCAGGTTGAGCCATTCCTCCCATTCCTGGAATGCGCTCAAGGCACCGATCGCCAGCGCCGCGATGACAACGCCGCTGATCCAGGCGTTCCAGGCCGCATACTGCACGGCGCTGAAGCCCAGGACCCAGGGAGAGATGAACAGGAGCACGCCCAGGACCAGGTTGGCCCAGTCCTGCGGATGCTTGTTCTCCATGAACCTTGCCATGACTGACCTCCTCAGGAAGATCAACCAAGTGACACACCCACACTGACGTGTGGATGCTTCGGACGTAGGCAATCCGGCGCACAGTTCAAGGGCTCAGAAGGTCCGTTCATATGGGTTAACGGATGGCCGAGGCTTTGCTAGCGCTGCTCCGCAGCGATGCGGACGCCCAGAGCCACCAGCAGCGTGCCGGTCACTCCCTCAACCCAGCGGCGGATCGTCGGCCGGCGCAAGACTTCGCCCGCCTTGGCGATCACAAACGCATAGGCCGCCAGCCAGAGAAATGTCATCAGGCTGAAGATGAGGCCGAGGCTCATCAGCGCGGCGAACAGCCCTTCTCCAGGCGCAGCGAATTGCGGCAGCAGGCTTGCGAAGAACACCGCCATCTTGGGATTGCCAAGATCGCTCATCAGGCCCTGCACGAACGCCCTGACCGGCTTCAGCCGCGGCCCGGCGCGCAGCGCGGCTGCGGAGCCATCGCCGGTGCCACGCCACGCAGCAACCAGCGCCTGGAGCCCCAGCCAGATGAGGTAGGCGGCACCGGCGTATTTCACTGCCTGGAACAGGATCTCGGAGGCCACCAGCAGCGCGACGACGCCGAAGCTCGTCGCGAGCGCCCAGATTGCCTGGCCGGCCGAAATGCCGAGCGCGGTGAGGACACCGGCAAGGCGGCCGCCCAGCAGCGTGTTACGCACCGTCACCGCGGTGTCCGGGCCCGGCGTCATGATGACGACCGCCGACACGCCGAGAAACGCCATGAAGGATGTGATCATCGTCCGCTCACTCGCTTGCTCGCCGCAGCGTCGCATGCACTGTTGGCCCGTGGCAACCGGCAGCCGCCATGTCTCGGGAGCCTTTGCCACCCTGCCGTGTTGATCTGCCGATTGCCATCCCGGGGAGCAGCATGCCGAAGACGAAGAGGGCGACGAAGGAGAAGGACAAGGACAAGAATAACGAACAGCGTTCGGGCGGGGGCTTCGTCGCGCACGGTGCGGACGAGCTGCCGGGCGTCTTCCTGAAGAGCTACAATCTCGAGATCAAGGACGAGGAAGGCTTCATCGGCGACCGCGCCAGCGGCCGCGCCTTTCGCGCGCTGCTCGACGAAGTGCGCGCGCAGGTCAGCGAGGTCACCAAGGATCCGCTCGGCAAGAAGCCGACCAAGGAGATATCAAAAAAGCAGCTCGACAAGATGCTGGAGAATGGCCATTCGGTCGCGGCGGGCGTCATCCACGGCGCGATCGAAGAATTCTCCAAGCAGCTGGCCGGCGTGGTCCGGCGCTATCTGCGCCTGAAGACCTGGCGCGATACCGAGCGCATCGTGGTCGGCGGCGGCATCCGCCACAGCCGGGTTGGTGAGCTGATCATCGGGCGCGCCGCGGTGATCCTGAAAAGCGAGCGCGTCAAGGTCGATCTGCGGCCGATCCGCGCCCATCCCGACGAAGCGGGGTTGATCGGCTGCGCGCACCTCGCGCCGGCCTGGCTCTATCAGGGCTTCGGCGGCCTGCTGGCGGTCGATATCGGCGGCTCCAATATCCGCACCGGCATCGTCAAGCTGAACGCCAAGCGCGCGCCCGACTTGTCGCGCGTCAAGATCGCCGCCTTCGAACTGTGGCGGCATTCGGAGCAGAAGCCGAAGCGGGAGGAAGCGATCGACCGGATGGTCGAGATGCTCGAGGACTCGATCGAGCGGGCGGCGAAGGCGCGAATCAAGCTGGCGCCGCTGATCGCGATCGGCTGCCCAGGCGAGATCGCACGCGACGGTTCGATCAACGCCGGCGCGCAGAACCTGCCGGGCAATTGGGAGAGCACGCGCTTCAACCTACCGGACTTGATTCGCGAGCGCATTCCCGCAATCCGCAAGCACGAGACCGTCGTCCTGCTGCACAACGACGCCGTGGTCCAGGGCCTCAGCGAAGCGCCGTTCATGCACGACGTGGAGCATTGGGCGGTGCTCACCATCGGCACCGGACTCGGCAACGCCAGCTTCAAGAACAAGCAGGGTTGACGCGGGCAGGCGTCCTCGCAGAAGGTGCCCCCTTCTGCCTGCCCCCGAAATGTCACAGCACCGCGCCACCGTGCCGCAATTGCAGCATGTACGCGAGGCAAGTGACGCGCGATTAGGCAGCGTCGCGGAACGCGCGGCGGCGCGCGTCATGTACGAAACTGTACTTTGTGCTTGTGACACAAGGCAAACAACGTCACCAAGACTTCGCTGTCGGGTTGAACCGCAGATGCGGTACCCTTTATGCATAACGGTTCGCAGGCGCAATGTTCGCGCCGCAGCAAGTCTACGCTGCAATACATTGGACATATGACAAGAGGTGATTACATGCGAAAGCCGCTGCGCAAGGCGATCTTTCCGGTCGGCGGACTCGGCACGCGCTTCCTGCCGGCGACCAAGGCGATGCCCAAGGAGATGCTGCCTGTGGTCGATAAGCCGCTGATCCAGTACGCGGTGGAGGAAGCGCGCGCGGCGGGTATCGAGGAAATGATCTTCGTGACCGGGCGCGGCAAGAGCGCAATCGAGGATCACTTCGACTATTCCTATGAGCTGCAGGAACTGCTCAAGTCGCGGCACAAGGGCGCCGAGCTCGCCTTGATCGACAACCTGCTGCCCCAGCCCGGCGAGTTCGCGTACGTGCGCCAGCAGGAAGCGCGCGGCCTCGGCCATGCCGTCTGGTGCGCGCGCAATCTGGTCGGCAACGAGCCGTTCGCGGTGCTGCTGGCCGACGACCTGGTGCAGGCGGGAACGCCGTGCCTGAAGCAGATGGTCGAGCTCTACAACGAGGTCGGCGGCAATCTGGTCGCCGTGATGGACGTGCCGAAGGCGCACACCGACCGCTACGGCATCCTCAGGACAGGGAAGGAAAGCGGTCGGCTGGTCGAGGCGCTGGGGCTGGTCGAGAAGCCGAAACCGGAGGTGGCGCCATCGACCCTCTCCATCATCGGCCGCTACATCCTGCAGCCGGACGTATTCGCGCACCTGGACAAGCAGAGCCCCGGCGCGGGCGGGGAGATCCAGCTGACCGACGCGATGGCGCAGATGTGCGGACGCGGGCGGTTCCATGGCTATCGCTTCGAAGGCCGGCGCTTCGATTGCGGCGACAAGGCGGGATTCATCGAGGCGAACATCGCCTTCGCGCTCAACCATCCCAAGATCGGCGGCAAGACCCGCGACGCGGTGCTGGATTTCGCCGAGGAGCAGGCGAAGATCGCGCGCCCGGAAGCCGCCGAATAGCGCATTCCAATCAGTGCAACTCCATCGACCCCAAGATTCCAACCTTGGGTCGATGCGTTTCAGCGCAGGGCTGAGCGGACCTTGTCGAGCATGGCGGCGCGATCGCGGCGCGCCGCCAGCGAGGCTTTGAGGTCGACCTTCACGAACTTCGTCGGCGTGTTCGGCTGCAGCTGGCCGATCAGATCCATGTCGGCGGAGATGACGGTGCCGACCATGAAGTAGCCGCCGCCGGAAACTGCGTCGCGATGCAGCACGATCGGCTCGGTGCCGCCTGGAATCTGGATCGAGCCATAGGGATAGCAGGCATCGACGATGTTGGAGGGATCGGAGCCGGCGCCGAACGGCGGCGTGCGCGGCACGAACTCCAGCGGCTTGCCGCCCTTGAAGCGATAGCCGATGCGGTCGGCCTCCAGCGCCACCTTCCACACATCCTCGAAGAACTGCTTGCCCGCCCCGTCGGTGATGCGATGCCAGTAGAGGCCGGGCAGCACGCGCAGCTCCGCGGTATTGGTTGGACCGCGACGCAGCGCGGCAGGGACCGAGGTCCCTTCCTTCACCGGCTTGGAACTCGTGCCGACCGGCAGTTGGTCGCCGGCCTGCAGCTTGCGTCCTTCGTGCCCGCCGAGCGCGCCGAGCGCATAGGTCGAGCGGCTGCCCAGCACCACCGGCACCTCGATGCCGCCGGAGATCGCGATGTAGGCGCGCGCGCCCTTCTTCAGGAAATCGAAGCTCAGCACCTGCCCCGCCTTGACGCGGAAGCTGGTCCAGGTCTCGCGCAGCTCGCCGTTGATCTTGGGCGGCAGCTCGGCGCCGGTCACGGCGACCGTCGCGTCGCCGGTGAATTCCAGCTCCGGTCCCATGAACACGGCCTCGAGCACCGCCGCGCTTTGGTCGTTGCCGACCAGCAGGTTGGCGGCGCGCAGGGCGAAGCGGTCCATGCCGCCGCTGAGCGGGATGCCGAGGTGATAGTAGCCGGGCCGGCCGAGATCCTGGACCGTGGTCGCGAGGCCCGGTGCGTTGACTTTAATGGCCATTGAGGGCGCCCTCCAGCTTGCGGTTGGTGCCGTCGATATCCTTGTGGAACTCGTCGAGCGAGAAGGTCACGTTCTGCAGGCGCGGCGCGAACTTGCCGGCCTCGACGTCGGCGACCGTCGCGTCGTACTGGGCGCGGTCGATCGGCTTCCACTTCACGATGTCGCCGGGGCGGAAGAACACCATGAAGTCGCGCAGATACTTGATCTTCTGCTGCGGGTCGTAGATCGGCATCGGCGTGATGCCGAACATCTGGTAGCCGCCGGCGCCGCGCACCGAGTAGATGCAGCCGAAGCAGCCGCCGTGGCCCACGGTGAGCTTGGGCGTGTCGGTGCGCGGGCGCAGATACTTCGGAACCTCGATCTGCCGCTTGCGGTCGACCATCTGGTAGAGGAACGGCAGGCCGGCCACGAAGCCCACCATGGAGACGAACCACGGCGAGCCGGAATGCGCTTTCACGAAGCCGTCGATGCCGCCAAGGTTGTTGATGCGTGCGGCGTATTCGATGTCGGTACTCTTCGGATCCTGATGCCGCTCGCGGAAGCGCATCAGGGTCTCGTTGGTCCAGGGATCGTTGTAGAGCACCGGGATCTCGATGATGCGGGTCTTCAGACTATGGTCCGCCTTTTCCGCGCTCTGCTCCAGGCGCTTCAGCTCGGCCAGCATGTCATCCGGACTGATGAGGTCGGGATCGAACTTGATCTGGAACGAGGCGTTGGCCGGGCAGATCTCGGTGACGCCCTTGATCTTGGAGTCGCGCACGGCGTTGGTCATGGAGAGGCTCTTGAAGAACGCCTCCAGCGACATCTCCTCGCCTACCTCGACGAAGATGTGCTCGTCGCCGCCAAAGGAATATCGGTTGCTCATGTCGCCGCCACCTCCCTTGCCTGCTCCGCGCCGGCGTCCGCCAGGCGCGATCCGTTCTCGTCCAGCCAACGCTCCAGCCAGCGCGTGTCGAAGCGCGCCGCCGCCACCGCCGCATCCGACGCCAGCGCCTGGTGCAGCGGCTTGGTCGTGTGCACGCCGACGATCTCCAGCTCCATAAGGGCGCGCTTCAGCCGCGCAAGCGCAGCCTCCCGCGTCTCATCCCACACGATCAGCTTGCCCAGCAGCGAATCGTAGAACGGCGGAATGGTGTAACCGGCATAGAGCAGCGTATCGAACCGCACGCCGTTGCCGCCCGGCACGCGCAGCGTGCTGACCGTGCCCGGCGCCGGCATGAAGTTGCGCGCGGGATCCTCGGCATTGATGCGCACCTCGATGGCGTGGCCCTGGCGGCGCACGTCCGCCTGCGCGATGCGCAACGGCTCGCCGCCGGCGACGCGGATCATCTCGCGCACCAGGTCGATGCCGGTGATGAACTCGGTCACCGGGTGCTCGACCTGGATGCGTGTGTTCATCTCGATGAAGTAGAAGTCGTGGGTCTCGTCGTCGTAGAGGTATTCGAGCGTGCCGGCGCCGCGGTAATGTACCGCCTCGGCCAGCGCGACGGCCGAGGCGCACAGCTTCTGCCGGATGTCGTCAGGCAGCACCGGCGAGGGCGCCTCTTCCCACACCTTCTGGCGGCGGCGCTGCAGCGAGCATTCGCGCTCGAAGCAATGGATCACGCGCTTGCCGTCGCCGAGGATCTGGACCTCGATGTGGCGCGCTCGCTCGATCACCTTCTCGAGGTAGAGCCCGCCGTCGCCGAACGCTGCCTGCGCCTCGGCGCTAGCCTGGGGCATCAGGCGCTCGAACTCTTCGAGATTGCTGGTGATGCGGATGCCGCGCCCTCCGCCGCCGGCGGCCGCCTTGATCATGATGGGAAAACCGGTGGACTTGGCGATGGCGAAGGCAGCTTCCGGATCGTCTATCCTGCCGGCGCTGCCGGGAACGCAGGGCACGCCGGCGGCGATCGCCGCCTTGCGCGCCGCGACCTTGTCGCCCATCAGTCGGATCGCCTCGGCACTCGGGCCGACGAAGATGAGGCCGGCATTGACCACGGCTTCGGCAAAACCTGCATTTTCGGCCAGGAAGCCGTAGCCAGGATGGACCGCGTCGGCATTGCTGCGCTTGGCGGCGTCGAGGATGGAGGGGATGTTGAGATAGGACTTGGCCGCCTGCGGCGGGCCGATCAGCACGGCCTCGTCCGCCAGCTTCACCGCCAGCGAGTCTGCGTCGGCGGCGCTGTAGACCTGGATCGTGTGGATGCCAAGCTCGCGCGCGGCGCGGATGATGCGGACCGCGATCTCGCCGCGATTGGCGATGAGCAGACGCTTGATCAACTCAAACCTCGACCTCGGCCAGGGGCTGGCCGGCCATCACCGCGTCCTCGTTCTCCACCAGGAACTTCACGATCCTGCCGGCGATGTCGGCCTTCACCTCGTTGAAGCTCTTCATCACTTCGACGAGGCCGATGACGTCGCCCGACGCGACCTTGTCGCCGTCCGACTTGTAGACCGGCTTGTCCGGCGCCGGCTTGCGGTAGAAGGTGCCGGGGAGCGGCGAAAGGATCTGCTTGGTCGCCATCGATGTGCCTCCAGTGCCTGCTTGGTCTTTCCTGAGTGTAGGCCGTCAGGCCGCGTCCAGATAGGGTTTCACCGCATCCCGCACCGCCGAGGCGATGGCGACGGCGTTGGGGGTGTCGGAATGGACGCAGATGGCGTCCGAACCGACCGCGATGTCCTTGCCGCCGACCGACCTGGTCTTGCGTTCCTTGATGGCGCGCACGCAGCGGGCGGCGGCATCGACCGGGTCCTTGGCCTCGTGCTCGCGGGTGATGATGAGGTTGCCGTCGTCGGCGTAGTCGAGATCGGCATAGAACTCGGCGATCATCTTGAAGCCGCGCTCGGTGTAGATCTTCTCGTGCAAGGTGCCGGCCATGCCCATCAGCGGCACCTTGTAGACGGCGGCGGCGTCGCAGATCGCGTGCGCCACATGCTCCTGCCGCGCGGCCATGCCATAGAGCGCGCCGTGCGGCTTGATGTGGTTCAAGGGCATGCCCTCGGCGTCGAGGAAAGCCTTGAGCGCGCCGACCTGATAGAGGATGCAGTTGGCAAGCTCTTCGCGTCCCATCTTCATCTCGCGCCGGCCGAAGCCCTGCAGGTCGGGCAGCGAGGGATGCGCGCCGACCTTGACGCCGAATTTCCTGGCACGGCGGACCGTGGTGCGCATGTGGTTGAAATCCGAGCCATGGAAACCGCACGCGACGTTGGCAACGGAGATGTAAGGCATGATCGCTTCGTCGTCGCCCATGCGGTAGAGGCCGAAACTTTCGCCCATGTCGCAATTGATGACAGTCATGGCAGTTCCTCCACTCGAAAACCTAGTCCTTGGTGCGCACGCTGAGCCGGCGCCGGAACTCGTCGGCCACCGCGGCGAAGATCAGGATGAGGCCGGTGACGCCGATCTGCAGATAGGAGCTGACGCCGGAGACGTTCATGCCGTTCTCCACCACACCGAAGAACAAGGCGCCCAGCACCACATAGGGCACCTTGCCCGTCCCCCCGCGCAGCGACACGCCTGCGATGACGCAGGCGGCGATGGATTGCAGCGGCATCGAGGTGCCGATGTTTGCCTCGCCCGTCTCCATGCGCGCGGTCAGCAGCAGGCCGGCGATGCTGGTGAGGCCGGCGCAGATCGCGTAGGCCAGGAACAAGGTGCGCCGCGTGTTGACGCCGGAGAGCGCCGCCGCCTTGATGTTGCCGCCGACCGCATAGAAATGCCTGCCGTATCGGGTCCAGGTCATCAGCAGATAGACCGCGACGAACAAGGCCAGTGCCACCCAGACGGGCGTCCGCAAGCCCAGCAACATCCCGCTGCCGAAGGTGTCGGCGAACTCGTACGGGATGCCGCGCACCGGCATGCCGGCGGTTAGATAGAGCGCGGCGCAGAAGCCGACGGAGGCCATGCCGAGGGTCATGATGAAAGGCGAGACGCTGAGCAGCGCGACACCGAGGCCGTTGATGATGCCGACCGCGAGGCCGCAGGCGAAGCCGACGGCGATGCCGCCGCCGATGGCGAGCCACGGCGAGTCGGGGTAGCCGACGGCGATACTGGACATCGCGAGCGCGCTGGTGACCGATGTCACGGCCAAGGTCGAGCCGACCGAGAGGTCGAAGCCGGCGGTCACCATCACCACCATCTGGCCCAGGGCCACGATGGTGAGATAGGAGCTCTGGCGCAGCACGTTGGCGATGTTGTTGAAGGTGAGGAAGTAGTCCGACATCAGCGAGAACAGCACGACCGCGATCGCCAGCAGGATCGGCAGCACGCCGACTGCGACGAAGATCTGCTGCAGCTTGCGCTCATAACCCTGCGCCTGGCGATCCATCACCCGCTCCGCCATCAGGCCGCCCTCTCGAAGAAATGCGACAATACCCGGTCTTCCGTGATCTGGCCTTCCTGCAATTCGACCTGCACGTGGCCGCGGAACATCACATAGGCGCGGTTGCACAGATGCAGGATCTCCGGCAGGTCGGAGGAGATGACCAGCACCCCGGCCCCGCCCTCGCACAGTTGCGCGATCAGCTGGTAGATCGAGACGCGGGTGGAGACGTCGACGCCGACCGTCGGCTCGTCGAACACGAACAGTTTGACCTCGCGGGTCAGCATTTTGCCGATCAGCACCTTCTGCTGATTGCCGCCGGAGAAGGTGCCGACGTCGCGGTCGATGTCGAACGGCTGCAGCTGCAGATCGCGCGCCAATCCGGAGACGGCCTGCCGCTCCGCACCTCGCTTCAGGAAAATGCCGCTGGAGAACTTGCCGAGATGCAGGGCCGGCAGCGAGACGTTCTCGATCGAGGACCGGTTCAGCACCAGGCCCTCCTTGTGCCGGTCCGGCGGCAGGTAGCTGAAGCCGCGGTCGAGCATCTGGCGCGGGGTGGCGCCGCTTACATCCTGGCCGCAAAAACCCACCTTGCCGTTGGCGAGCGGCAGCAGGCCATAGCAGGCGCGCGCCACCTCCGACTTGCCGCAGCCGACCAAGCCGGCGATGCCGACGATCTCGCCCGCCCGCACCTCGATGCTGACGTCGCGCACGGTGCCGTCCCGGGTGGTGATGCGCTCGGCCCGCAGCAGGATCTCGCCGGGTTGGTAGTGCACCTTGGGGAAGATCTGCGAGATCGGGCGGCCGGACATCATCTGGATCAGCTTGGTCTCATCGGCCTCGGCCGCCATCATCATGCCGACCTTGCGCCCGTCGCGCAGCACCGTGACGCGGTCGGCGATGCGGCGGATCTCCGCGATCCGGTGGGTGATGTAGACGATGCCGACCCCACGTGCCTTGGCCTGCGCGATCAGCGCGAACAGCGACTCGGTCTCGCGCTCCGTGAGCGAGGCGGTCGGCTCATCCAGGATCAACACGGAAAGATCGCTGCGAAAGGCCTTGGCAATCTCCACCATCTGCTGCTCGGCGCGGGAGAGGTACTGCACCTGCCTGTCGGCGAGCAGCGGGAAGCCGAGGCGTTCCAGTAGCTCCTGCGCGCGTTTGATCTCGCCGCCACGGTCGAGGAGGCCGTGCCTGGTGGGCTCGGCGCCGAGGAACAGGTTCTCCGCGATCGTCAGCTGCGGCACCAGCGAGAATTCCTGGAACACCGCCGAGATGCCGCGGGCGCGCGCCTCGCGCACGCTGGCGAAGCTGACCGGCACGCCGTCGGCGTAGAGCTGGCCGCGTGTCGGCTGGTTGGCGCCGGCGAGGATGGAGATGAGCGTGGACTTGCCGGCGCCGTTCTCGCCGAACAGGACATGGACCTCGCCCGGCGCCAGCTCGAAATCCACGTCCACCAGCGCATCGACGCCGGGATAATGCTTGGTCAGGCCTTCCGTCCGCAGCAAAGAGTGGCCGGCGCCGCCAGGGAAGGCGGCGACGCCGGCCGGTGCTGTGGGAGGCACCTGGTTATGTGCTTGGCCGTTGGTCACGGCACACGCTTACTTCACGCTGAATTCCGGCTTGAAGCCATCCGGCGCCAGCGAGGAATTGCGGTCGAAGGTCTCGATGTTGGTCTTGTCGATGACATAGAGCTCCGGCCCGACATGCTTCTCGTATTCCTTGCCTTCCAGGATGCGGACGGCCTGGTCGACCGCGACGCGCGCCTGGATGACGGCGGAATCCGTCGGCGCCGCCAGGATGCGGCCGCGCTTGATGCCTTCGAACACGCCGGGCGTGAAGTAGTAGGACAGGATCTTCACCTGGTCCTCCAGCCCGCGGTCGCGGACCAGCTGCATCGCCGCCTCGGCCGTCACCGCGGTGCCGACGATGTAGTTGATGTCCGGATGCGCGGTCAGCGCGTCCTCGAGCAACGCCAGCTGCGCTTCCTTGCCGGTGTCGCCGTATTTGGTATCGACGACCTCGATCGCGCCTTCCTTCACCGCCGCGGTGAAGCCGGTATTGCCAGCCTCGACCCAGCCGGCGCCCGCCGGTCCCGGGAACCACGCGACTTTCGCCGGCTCGCCGCCCTTCGGATGCAGCTTGACCAGGTATTCGCCGGCCTTGCCGCCCATTTCGCCGAACGAGACCAGCGACTTGGCCGACAGCTTGTCGGACGAGATGCCGTTGATCACGTCGATCACCGGGATCTTCTTGTCGGCGAGCTGCCCGACCAGGTTATTGAGGCCGTCGAGCGAGATCGAGCCGATGATGACCGCCTGCGCGCCGCCGGCCACGCAATTCTCGATCTGGCTGATCTGCTTGTTGAGCTCGGTATAGCCGCCGGCCTCGAGCACCTGCATCTCGACGCCCATGCGCTTGGCCTCGTCGATCGCGCCGTAATCGACCGCCAGCCAGTAATCGTCCTTCATGTGCGGGAAGGAGACGCAGATCTTCCATTTCTGCGATGCCTTCTCGAGTGGCGTGTATTCCATCATGTGGCGCGCGCTCGCCATATCGAACGCCTTTTCCCAGACCTCGATCTTGTATGGATACCAGTTGGCGGCGGCATAAGCGCCGACCGACAAGGTAACGAGCGCGGCGGCGGACGCCGCCAGCGTGAGCGACTTCTTCATGTGCAACCCTCCCTGCAGTTTGATCCTTCGCGGAAGGCACGGGACTTCGTTCCCATGCCGGCCCTGATCCATCGCGGCGCGTCTCCCACACGCCTCGATCTCGCGATTTGCGGCAAATCCTGATTTCCGCGGTGGTTTTGTAAAGCGCGATCTTCTGAGTTAGAATTTCGGAAATTCCGAATTTCGAGCGACTCTAAGAATGAGCTTCAACATCCGCCAGATCCGCTATTTCGTCGCCGCGGCGGAAGCCGGAAAGATTGTCGCGGCGGCGTCGGCGGTCGGCATTTCGCCCTCGGCGATCACCGAAGCGATCCAGGATCTGGAGGAAAGCGTCGGCACGCGGCTGGTCACGCGCCATCGCGGCGGCATCAAGGTGACGTACGACGGCTATGTCTTTCTGCAGCATTGCAGGAATGTCCTCTCGGCGCTGAGCGCGGCGACGGTTGCCGTCGGCGCCAACCGCAAGCGGGTGGAGGGCGACCTGACGATCGGCGTCACCATCACGGTCGCCGGCTATTTCCTGGCGGCGCCGCTGGCGCGGTTTCGCCGCTCCTTCCCCGACGTCGCCGTGTCGGTCCGCGAGCTCGACCGCAGCGTGATCGAGAAGCAGCTGGCGGGCGGGCAGCTCGGCCTCGGCATCCTGCTGGTGTCCAACCTCAAGCATGTCGAGGAGCTGGCGACCGAGACGCTGGCGAAATCGCGGCGGCGGCTGTGGACCTCCACCAACCATCCGCTGCTGAGCAAGGGCAAGGTGACGCTGCGCGACGTCGCCAAGGAACCCTACATCCAGCTCACGATCGACGAGGCGGCGAAGACCACCCTCTCCTACTGGTCCAAGCACAAGCTGGCGCCCAATGTGGTGTTCCGCACGGATTCGGTCGAGGCGGTGCGCAGCCTGGTGGCGACCGGCGCGGGCGTCACCATCCTGTCCGACATGGTCTACCGGCCGTGGTCGCTGGAAGGCGACAAGCTGGAATCGCGCGAGGTCAGCGCGCAGATCCCGACCATGGATGTCGGCCTCGCCTGGTCCAGGAGCGCCGAGCTGCCGGCGCCGGCGCGAGCGTTCATCGAGTTCTGCCGGATGGAGTTCCTGTCGGGGAACCCGAGGTCGATGACCCTGTAGCGGGACGGCAAGGCCGTATCCCTGATCGCAAAGGTCGGCGGGCGCTCCACAGAGTGGCCACTTTGGCGTCGCTGAAGACCGGTGCTTGACATGCAAGTTTTTACTTGCGTATTATCAGGCAAGTAATTACTTACCATAGAGCATGACAAAGCGCCACGACACCGACGTTCTGTTCAAGGCCCTGGCCGATGCCAACCGGCGCAAGCTGCTGGATCTGCTGCATGCGCATGACGGCCGCACGCTCAACGAGCTGTGCGAACACCTGGACATGACGCGCCAGGGCGTGACGCAGCACCTGGACCTGCTGGAAGCGGCCAACCTCGTCGCAACCGTGCGGCGCGGCCGCGAGAAGCTGCACTTCCTCAATCCGGTGCCATTGAATGAAATCTACGAGCGCTGGATTGCCAAGTTCGAAAAGCCGCGCCTCAAGGCGCTCTCGGATCTGAAACGCCGATTGGAGAAAGCCGATGACTAGATCAACCTTCGTCTACGTGACGTACATCCGCACCACGCCGGAGCAGCTGTGGTCGGCACTGACTGACGACGTGGAGTTCATGAAGCAGTACTGGTTCGGCAATCACTGCGAAAGCCAGTGGACGCCGGGATCCTCGTGGAGGAATGTGTCCCCCGATGGTCAAGTCCTCGACGCTGGCGAGATCGTAGAATCCGCGCCGCCACGACGTCTGGTGATCCGTTGGCAGCACCAAAACAAGCCAGAGCTCAAGGCCGAAGGCGCCTCGCTCTGCACGATAGAAATGGAACCCAGTGGAACGGCAATCAAGCTGTCGATCACCCACACCATGGAGCGCGAACCTTCGAGACTCATCGAGGCGGTGTCGGGCGGCTGGCCGAAGGTCCTCTCCAACCTGAAATCCCTCCTGGAGACCGGCTCCGTCGCTCTGCAGGACGCCTACCCGTCCCGTTGAGATCGGCTATTCGGCGCTCTTCATCGAGTTCTGCCGGATGGAGTTCCTGTCGGGGAACCCGAGGTCGATGACCCTGTAGCCGGCGACGGATCCGGCGGCAAAGCGGGATCGGTGATCGCGACGGTCGGCGTGCGCTCGGGTCGCGCACCCGGCGCAGCGGCAAGCTCCTCCACCGATTGCGCGATCAGGCGGCGCACCTTGGGCGGCGTGTCGCCCCGGTGGAAGGTGCGGGAATGCTCCCAGACGGCGCGGTCGGAAACCGTGCCGCGATGGCGCTGGCGCAGATAGTCGGTCCAGGTCGGATACTGGAAGCGCTCGACCCACAATTCGGGATCGGTCACGTCCACCATCAGCGACCAGCGGCGCGCGCCATTGCGCTGGCGCACCTGCGCGAGCTTGCGCATGGCGCTGGCGAACTGCGGCGCATCTTCCGTGGCAACGCGATACTCCACGGTGATGACGACCGCGCCGGCACGCTGGGGAATCGCACTGTCCACCGTCGGAAGCGCGGAATCTGGCAGGCGCGGATCGAGATTTTCGTCGGCAGCACTTGGCATCGGCCAGAGCCGCGCCAACAGGGTGGAGGCAGCCAGCACGCCACCTGCCAGCGCCAGGCTGAAGACCAGGCCGAAATGGTGCGCGGTGAGACCCCACAACCAGCTGCCCAGCGCCATGCCACCGAAGGTCACGGTCTGATAGATCGCGACCGAGCGGCCCACCACCCAGCGCGGCACCGACAGCTGCACGGAGATGTTGAAGGTGGAGAGCGCCAGCACCCAGCCGCCGCCGCACATCACCATGCCGATCATGGTGATGAGGAGGCTGGTGCTGAAGGCCGCGATGATGCTGCCGGCGGCGAAGAACAGCGTGGCGACTGTGACAATCTGGCCGGTCGTGAAGGCAGTGCGCAGGCGCGTGCTGGACAACGCGCTCAGCACGGCGCCGACGCCGAAGGCGCCGAGCAACAGGCCATAGATGGACGGGCCGCCCTGGATCAGGTCGCGCGCGACCAGCGGCATCAGGGCCCAGATCGAGCTGGCGGCGGTGCCGAACACCACGGCGCGGATGAGCACGCTCTGGATCGACGGCGACAGCGCGACATAGCGCAGGCCGGCCATCATGGCGGCCGGGATGCTTTCCGGCGGCAATCGCCGCTGCTCGACCGGGCGCTTCCAGGAGAACAGCACGATGATGAGGCCGACATAGCTGATGCTGTTTACCAGGAACGCCGCCTGCGACCCGAAGGCGGCGACGATCAAGCCGCCGATCGCGGGGCCGACCGTGCGCGCGAGGTTGAAGCCCAGGCTGTTGAGCGCGACCGCGGCGGGCAGCTCCGATCGCGGCACCACCTCGCCCACCGAGGACTGCCAGGCCGGCCCGTAGATCGCGTTGCCGCAGCCGACCAGGAAGGTGAAGGTCAGCAGCAGCCACGGCGTCATGATCCCGGAATAGGCGACGACGGTGAGCAGGATCGATACCACCAGCGCCAGGATCTGCGCCGCCAGCATCAGCGCACGGCGGTCGAGCACATCCGATGCGGCGCCGGCGGCGAGGCAGAACAGCATGTAGGGCAGCACGGTCGAGGCCTGCACCAGCGCGACGATATCGGCGGTCGGCGACAGCGAGGTCATGAGCCAGGACGCGCCGACCGACTGGATCAGGCCGCCGAAATTGGAGCACAGGCTGGCGAGCCAGAGCGCCAGGAAGATGTGGTACTTGAACGGTGTCAGGGGCGATGCTGACGCGGCGATGGCGCGCGGCGGAGCGCTGTCATTCATGGCTATCGATATTGTCGCCAATTCCTGCAACGAACATGGGCAAAATGTCGCTTGAGCGCGGGGATGGGGGATTGTTGCACAGGTGCCGGGAGGCCGACACCAGCGAATTGTAACTCAACAAGTCGGGCCAGCGGTGACAGCAGGTGGGATATAAGGCGGCGTTCGTCGATCTGGATCCCCACCGTCGCGGCCATGCCGGGCGTAACGTCCGGTTTTCGCTTGGAAAGCTGCCGTATCCATGTTGCTGGCGTGTCGCAGAGGTGCCAGAAGCTGTCGTCTGGCGAGGCCGTGCTGCGCCCTTCCATCCGGTTGCAAACCGGTCCGCGCAGCAGACAGGGGACCACGGTCCACCTCGCCGGCGAATGCCGCGACGCTCGTATGATGATCTCCAAATGCTGGCGAACACAACATGCGAACGGGGAATGTTTGCCGGCTGCGGTCGCACAGACGACGTGATTTGATAGAGTTGCTGGTCCGGATCAGAAACAAGATCTTCGAAGTTTGCCGGGCCGCACCGATCAAGCATGGCGAGACAACAAGGAGGATGACATGTCCCTCAACGCAGAGGACTTCAATCAAGTGGTCGAAAAATACCATTTGGCTTTGGGGGCGTTCATGAAAGGGAACCCTGCTCCCGCCAAAGAGCTCTTTTCCAAACGAGACGATGTGACCTTGGGCAATCCCTTTGGCCCTTTCGCGCGTGGATGGACGCAGGTCGTCAGGACGATGGAGAAAGCGGCGTCGCACTATAGGGATGGCGACGCTGCCGGGTTCGAGAACGTTGCGAAGTTTGTGACGTCTGACCTGGCATACCTCGTAGAGGTCGAGCAGCTCAGGTCCAAGGTTGGCGGTCGGACCGACGTCACGCCTCTGGCGTTGCGAGCGACGAGCATCTTTCGGCCGGAGGATGGTCTCTGGAAGATTGTGCATCGTCATGCCGATCCGATAACGATGCCTCAGCCCGCAGATTCAGTACTCCGTCGATAGAGGCGATGTGATTTGGGAAACCGTCGGGTCTCGCAACTCCGATTGCGGCAGCGGCTTGCTGCAATGCGAACCTCGAGCGCTGAGAATTCCGCAACTACAACCTTGGTGCAGAGCGTAGCGCAGGTTTCCGAAGCGTCGCATTGCCATCGAAAAAAGCGCCGCTCAGCGCTCGCGCATGCTTTCGGAGACTTTGCGGACCAGCGGTGACAGCAGGTAGCTGATGAGGCGGCGTTCGCCGGTCTGGATCTCCGCGGTCACGGCCATGCCGGGGGTCAGCTCGACCTTGCCGTTCTCGGTCATCATCCAATCCTGGTCGAGCGCGATGCGCGCCATATAGACCGGGCCGGATTGGCCATCGGCCGCGGCGGGGTCGCCTTCGTTCTGGTTGTTGCTCTTGCCCTTGTTCTCGTTCGACGGCTGCACGGCGTCGCGGGTGACGCTCAGCACCTTGCCTTCGATCAGGCCATAGAGCGTGAAGTTGAAGGCTTCGACCTTCACGCGCACGGTCTGGCCTTCGCTGATGAAGCCGACATCGCGGTTCTGCACCGCCGCCTCGACCACCAGGCTGTCGTCATGTGGCACGATCGCGAGCAGCGATTCCGCCGGCGTGACCACGCCGCCGATGGTGTGGATGGCGAGCTGCTGCACCGTGCCGTCGATCGGCGCGAGCAGGACGTTCTGGCTGACGCGCTGCTGGGACTTGGCGAGCTCGGCGTTCAGCTCGCTGGCCTGCGCGCGCACCTTGTCCAGCTCGGACAGGATCGCCATCTGGTACTGCGT
>DATFDU010000293.1:0-3156 GCA_035251915.1 Dongiaceae bacterium
GATGTCGGTCTCGCAGGCGCCGATGAATACAGCGACGAGACCTGCGCACGCGCAACGAATTAGCGGGTTGGTCACGGCTGGTCTCCTCAATTGATGATGTAGCCGATGGGGCCCTTCGGACCCTCGCTCGGTTGGCTGCCCTCGGGCGGCCGCTTGACGTAGAGGCTCTGCATCTTGCCCAGGAAGTAGCGGTCGAGGTCATGCGACGGCGCGAACCCGTCGGTCGGCGTCGCCAGCATGTCGGGATCGACCGGCTTCGCCAGCATCACGTTGACCAGGATCACCAGTTCCGTCTCGTTGCGCTGGAACGAGGTCGAGCGGAACAGCGAGCCCAGGATCGGAAGATCCATCAGGCCGGGAACACCGTTGACGCTGCTTTCGATGTCGTTCTGCAGCAGGCCGGCGATCATGATGCCACCGCCGCTCGGCAGCTCGATCGTGCTGTTCGCGCGGCGGGTAGCAAGACCCAGGATCTGGAAGCTGTCGTCGCCGAACGGCACCACCACCGAGTTCTGGGTGGAGAGGGCGCTGACTTCGGTCGACACCTTGAGCCAGATGCGGCCCGGGGCGATCACCACCGGAAGGAAGGCGAGGCTGACGCCGAACGGCTTGTACTCCACCGACACCGTGCCGGTGTCGCCGTCGTCCGACACCGCCAGCACCGGATATTCGCCGCCAGCGAGCATCGAGGCCGGCTCGCCGGAGATGGCGAGCAGGTTCGGCTCCGCCAGCGTGCGCAGCAGGCCGTGGGTTTCCAGCAGCTGGAACGTCGTGTCGGTGTCGCTGCTGCCGATGCCGAGAACGCCGGCGAAGGTCGAGGCGCTGAGGCCGGTCGCGGCGGTCGCAAGGTCGAGGGTCAGAGGGCCGAGGTTCTGGGGATCCAGGATGTTGGACGCACCCAGCTCCTTCAGGACGCTCTTCTGGATTTCCGCCACCTTGACCTTGATCAGCACCTGCTGTTCGGAGCCGATGGTCATCATGTTGATGATGTTCTCGTCGGCCGGCACGAAGCGGCGTGCGATCTGCTGGGCCTGCGCCGCGGCGCCGTCGGAGCTCGCGATGCCCGAGAGCACCACCGAGTTGCCGACGCCTTTGACGGTGATCCGTTCGCGGGGCAGCAGCTCGCGGATCGCGGCCTCGACGGGGGAGCCGTCGGGATGCACCACGACCTCGAGCTTGCGCACCAGGTTGCCTCTTGCATCGACCAGGAACACGTTGGTTTCACCGACCGTGCGGCCGATCAGGTAGACCTGTCCCGGCGCGCGCACCACCACGTCGGCGACCTCCGGGTTGCCGATGATGACGTCGCGCACCGCGCGATCGAGCTCGATCGGGCGGGTCTTGTTGAGCGGCAGCTCGAAGTGGTCCTCGCTCACGGCCGGCGTGGCCGGCAGCGGTTCGACCGGGATCTGCACGCGCTTCACCGGCGCCGTCGCGCCCTTGGTAGGATCGAACTCGTAGGCGTCGAGCGGCACGTTGGCGGCGGGCTGGTTGACGGGCAGAGTGGCGGTGGGCATGGAATGGGTGGTCACCAACTCGCTCGCCGATTCCACCTTGAGCGGCTCATCCGCGTTGCGCAGATGCTGCTCGGCATCGAGCGTGACGTCGCGCATGGTCTCGGGGCTGTTGATGATCCCGATGACCTTCTTGACCTGCTTCGCGCCATTGGGCTGGTTGGCGATCGCGTTGGCCGCTGCCGCCGCCGCGGCCGCTGCGTTGTCCGTGTTGCCGGCAGCGGGAGCTGGCGTCGGCGCGACAATCTGCTGGGCGGACTTCCTGTTGGTCGGCACGAGCCTCCGCTCGCCCGGCGCGACCACGTTGCCGTTGCTGTCGACCGGCGCCAGCATGATCGCGTTCGGGCCAGGCACCGTCGGCCCGCTTGACAGCGGCACCGCGTCGACGACGGTCGGCGGAACTTCAGGCGAGGTCGCTGCCGGCGGGGAATCCGCGAGCGTCGCTGAGGCCCCCCACAGTGCCCCGGCGACCAGGATGGCTGCGATTCCGCGAAGTTTGCGCACGGCTTAGTTTCCTTCCTGAGAAATTGAACCGCCCCGGTTGACGCGCACGCTGTCGCCTCGATAGCCATACAGAGACGACGTGGTATGCATGGCACCGTACGCGCGGCTGGTGGCCACGTCGGTGGTGAAGTTGAACGGATCCTCGAACGCGTCGACTTCGTCCTGCGGCGATGGCTCGACCACCATGCTGCGCAGGATCAGCGCCAGGCTGCCCAGCTTGGCCGCGGTCAACAGCTTCTCCGTGTCGGACAGGGAAACTTCGAGCGTCGCGGTCTTGCCGATATCGGCCGGGCCTTCCTCGGCGCTGCGGCCGAGCGACTGGTCGATCGCCAGCACCTTCACGTTGCGCAGCACCGTCTCGGTCGACACCTTCACCAGCCGGTCGCCGTCCGGCATCATCATGGCCGTGCCTTCGGGCAACTTCTTGCCGTTCTCGTCGACGCCCGGCTTCCACTCGATCGACAGCATCACGTCGACATAGTCGCCAGGCGCGATGAAGCCGCCCGACGCGCTCGCAGGGCTGATGCCGATCGAGACGGCACGCATGCCCGGCGAGACCACAGCGGAGCCGATGCTGCGATCGCCGCGCTGGATGAGCTGATCGGGGCTGATCGGTTCGTTGGCGAGGATGCGGCGGCGTGCGACCGCGCCGACGACGGCGGCGTCCGCCGGGCCGGAACCGGCGCTCTGCTCTTCGCCACCGTCCGGCTTTTTCGCGGCGCCGCCATCTTCCGTGCGCACCACCAGGCCGACTTGCGTCGGCGGCACGGTCGCCGACGGCACCACGAACTCGTCCTCGCCGATCATGCGCTCTTCGACCAGCGACTTCGGCCATGCGGCCCAGGTCACGTCCTTGCTCGAGAGAATCTCGCCGGGATTGATGGTGCGGGAGGCGACCAGCACCTGCACCACGCCCTTCGGCTTTTCCTCTTGGACAACGACAGGCTGTTCTTGCCTCTCGAGGAACACTTTGACCAGAAACGCCGCTGCGCCCGCTAGAACGAAGGCGATGACGGCGAGCATGATGACGGATGGCCTCATGGAAAAACCTGCTCCTCTTCCCACGAAAATTCTGCAACGCGGACTTGTGCGAGTGTCCGCAATCGTCCCGATGCTAGGGACCCATGGTGAAGGATTG
>DATFDU010000294.1:0-9382 GCA_035251915.1 Dongiaceae bacterium
AAGGCGGCGAGCGAGGCTGCGCTGCTCTTCACCGTGTCGCCGGTGTCGGCGCCGAGCTCGACCACCACGTCGCCGGCGGCGTTGAGGATATAGGTATCGTTGCCGGCGCCGCCGGTCAGCGTGTCCGCGCCGGCGCCACCATTCAGGATATTGTCGCCGTCGTTGCCGAGGATCGTGTTGGCGCCGGCATTGCCGGTGCCGTTGAGATTGCCGGCGCCGGTCAGCTCGAGGTGCTCGACGTTCGCCGCGGCAGCGAAGCTGTAGCTGACGCTCGACTTGACCGTGTCCGTCCCCTCGCCCGCGAGCTCGATGACCCTGTCGGTGGCGCTGTCGACGAAATAGAGATCGTCATCCTTGCCGCCGCTCATCGCATCGTTGCCGGTGCCGCCGGTCAGCGTGTCGCTGCCCAGGCCGCCGGCGATGGTGTCGTTGCCCGCCTTGCCGTCCAGGTCGTTGGCGACGTCGTTGCCGGTGATCTTGTCATTGCCGGAGCCGCCGACCGCATCCTCGATCGTGACGCCGAACGCGATCCCGACGTTGCCGACCGCAGCGGGGCGAGTGCCGGTATCCTTGGTTCCGATCGAGCTGAAGGTGCCGTCACGCAGATCGATGACCTGATTGCGGGTCTGGTTGGACAGGTCGATCGTGTCGTGCCCGCCCGCGTCCCAGATGCACTCCAGATATTCCTTGTCGGTGGCAAACTGATAGACATCGTTGCCATCGTGCCACGTCGTGTTGGCGCCGTAGATGTACTGGATCGCCAGGATGTCGTACAGCATCGGGCCATACGCCTCGATGGTCGCTCCGCTGTACAGATCGTACGCCATGATCGTATAGCGCTGGTTGTCCTGCGCCGCCGGCAATACCGGTTTTGCGGGGTCCTCTGGATCGAAGAAGGGATGGTTAAGCCCAAGCGCATGTCCAATCTCATGCACCAACGTTGAGAACCCATACTCTCCTGGATCGAGTTGGAAGTTCAGCGGGTAGCCCGGATCGATCCAGACGTCGCCCGCGAGCGGCGATGAGGGCCATGGATAGTACGCCCATGCGGCCGAACCGTTGTCCCCGACATAACCGCTGTTCGCGAAGCGTAGATCGCCGACTTCGGAGGCCGATTCGACGGCGACCTCAGTAAAGGTGATGTTTGCGACTTCGGCCCATGTGGCGAGCGCGGATCGAGTAGCGGACTTCTGCGCCTCGGTCATCGCGCTGAATTGCGTGAGTTCCCATTGCTGGTTTCCGTAGCCGACATTTGGATCGGTCGAAAACAAGGCCGGGTTGGTCGGAAAACTGTATGACACGGTGGTGCCCGTGCCGATGAAGCCGCCCCACTTGTAGAAAGAAAGAAGCGAGTCCAGCGAACGAGTCCCGCTGAAGGGGATGTCGGAGACGGTGCTCCCGGTATTTGGTGTTGGCATACTGGAGTCGTTCCCCATCTATACCCGGCCTGCCGTCAATGCGGCGCCCTCTTGCGGCCAGGGCACAATCCAAAGTCGCGCATACCAGGGTTATGCGACCGCTGGTTCGTCGCGAACTGTAGCGGGAAAGGTTCACAAGTCCATTACCGGTGGGCGTTGTTCGGCGAAAAATCCTGAAAATGCCGCAAATATTACCACCCGGATGAGGTCAGAGGCTGGGCCGCGTGGCCGGTTTGCCATACCAGCCGCCGACCGCCGTCTCGAATGCCATGCCGGCCCGGAACACGTCGGCGTCGCTGTAGGTCCGGCCGACGATCTGGATCCCGGTCGGGACGCCGTTGCCGGCGCGGCCGGACGGCACCGAGAGCACCGGGCAGCGGCTCATGGTGTTGAATGGCGTGGTCATGCACCAGCCGATCACCGGCCAGGTCTCGACCTTCTTGCCGTTGATCTTGACGTCGTGCAGCGTCGGATCGAAGTCGGCGCGCGCCGCCGGCAAGGCGTTGGTCGGGCAGACCAGCACGTCGTATTTGTCCAGTATCGGGCCGAGCGTGGCGTACATCTTGGTCGCGACCTCCATCGACCACAGGAAATCGGCGGGCGTCGATTTCGAACCGTGCTTGGCGAAGTCCACCGCATAGGGCGTCATCAGCTTGCGGTGCTTTTTCGCATAGCCAGCCATCAGGTTACCGAACAGGTGGTTGAGGTGGGCGACGCCGGCCTCCAGCGCCTCCTTGGTCCAGCCGAGATCGACCTCCTCCACCGTCGCCCCGAGCGAGCGGAACACGTCGAGCGCGGCCTTGGTGTTGGCGACGACGTCCTTGTCGACGTTGTAGAAGCCGAGATCGATCGAATAGGCGATGCGCCAGCCCTTGATCGGCTTGTATTGCATCGGCAGGCGCAGCTTGGGCCTGAGGCTCGCGATGTCGGCCGGGCTCGGCCCGCACATCACGTTCTGCAACAGGATGGCGTCGGCGACCGTGCGTGCCAGCGGGCCGGTGTGGCAATAGGGATCGAGGTTGAACGGCGGGTCGTCCGGGTTGCGACCATAGGGCGGCTTGTAGCCGACGACGCCGGAGCAGGATGCCGGAATGCGGATCGATCCGCCGATGTCCGACCCGGTCGCGATCGGCGTGGTGCCCGACGCCAGGCTCGCCGCCGAGCCGCCGGACGAGCCGCCCGGCGTGAATTTCAGGTTCCACGGATTGCGCGTCACGCCCCACAGCCTGGTGTGCGTGACCGAGGAGCAGGAGAATTCCGGCGTCGCCGTGCGCGCATGGACGATGCCGCCCGCCTTCAGGATGCGCTCGTTGTTGGGCGAGGTCACCTCGGCCACGAAGTCCTTGTAGATCAGCGAGCCGTAGGAGGTCGGCTTGCCCTTGATCCAGCTCTCGTCCTTGACGGCGACCGGCAGGCCCTCGAGCGCGCCGACGCGCCCGCCCTTGGCGTATCTGGCTTCCGCCTTGCGCGCGGCAGCCAGCGCCTCGTCGAAATGGGTGAAGGTGAAGGCGTTCACCTTCTTGTTGACCGTCCCGGCGCGCCTGATCACCGCCTGCATCAGCTCGACCGGCGACAGCTTGCGGGCGCGGAACAACGCCAGCGCTTCGGTCGCAGGCATATAGCAGAGATCGAGATCGCTCATGACGGCTTCCTGGAACAATGGGAAAAAGAAAAGCCCCGGCTGAAGATCCGCCGGGGCTTCGAGGATGAGACCTACTTCTGAAGCTCGGTCCAGATCCTGGTGTAGAGGTCGTTGGCTTCGGGAGGACAGGTCAGCGCGAAGCTGCCTGCGCTCTCGAACTCCTTCGGAATGACGATTTCCGGTGCGTTCTTGAGCTCATCCGGCATGAACGCCTCCGATCCTTTGATGCCGTTCGCATATTTCGCGAAGGCGGAGATCATCGCCGCGTTCTCCGGGTCCATGATGAAGTTCTGGAACAGCTTCGCGTTGTCGGGGTTCTTCGCGTCCTTCAGAACGGCGACGTTGTCCATCCAGACTGGATAACCTTCCTTGGGATAACCGTAGACAATCGTCGGGTTCTTCAGCCGGGCCCGCAGCGTCGAGCCGTTCCAGTTCACGCCGACGACGATGTCGTCCTTCTCGTACTTCTCCTGGTTGCCGTAATCCATCGACATCCAGTGCGGCTTTGCGGCCATTAAAGTGTCGCGCACCTTCTTCAGGACTTCCTTGTCCGCAGTGCACGGCTCCCCGCCGGCGTAGCTGATCGCCATGTGCATCACGTCCGACATCTCGGGCACGACGTTGATCTTGCCCTTCAGCTCATCGGGTGGGTCGAGGAAGATGGCGGAGGTGTTCGGGTCGGCCTTGGAGTATTTGGTGTTCAGCAGGATGCCCGTCGTGCCCCACTGCCATGGCACGGTGTAGTGGCGGCCGGGATCGAACGGCACGTCGACCCACTTCGGGTCCATGTTCTTGAAGTTCTCCATCTGGTCCGGCCGGGTCTCCAGCAGCAGGCCCTCCTCGATCCAGACCGGCACGAAGCTGGCCGACGGAACGACGATATCGAACCCATGGCCGCCGGCGCGGACCTTGGCCAGCGCCGTGTCGTTCGAATCGTAGTCGGTGACCGTGACCTTGACGTTGTATTTCTCCTCGAACTTCTTGACGAGCTCGGGATTCGTGTAGTCGCCCCAATTGAAGATCTGCAACTCGCCATCGGCGAGCGCGCTACTGGCCGCAACGGCCAACCCAAGGCCGGCAGCGGCACCTAACAGTTTGAACGTCATCGACATCTCTCCCTTGTTGAAAGCCACCCCACTCACTTCTTCCGGTTCAGAAAGAAGAAGAACGTCACGAGCACGACAGACAGCAGAAAGAAGATCGCCGACACCGCATTGACCTCCGGCGACATCGATCGGCGGAGCTGGCCCAGCATGTAGGTGGGCAGGGTTTCCATGCCGGCGGACTTGATGTGCTCCGTGATGACCACATCATCCAGCGAGATCACGAAGGCGAGCATGAAGCCTGCCATGATGCCGGGCCACAGCAGCGGCAGCGTGATGCGCCGGAACGCCTGGAGCGGCGAGGCGTAGAGGTCGGCGGCCGCCGTTTCGAGCGTCGCATCCATCGATTCGAGCCGGGCCCGGATCGGCAGATAGGCGAACGGGATGCAGAAGGCCGAATGCGCCGCCACCAGATAGGCGGCGCCGGTGTAGCCGGTCGACACCTTGATCCAGGCGAAGAAGATCAGCAGGGCAACCGCCGTGACGATCTCCGGGACCATCAGAGGCATGTTGATGACGGCGTAGACCGTCGTCATGCCGCGAAAGGCTCTGCCCCGCGTGGTCGCTACGGCCGCCAGCGTCGCAACAAAGGTCGCGATCGTCGCGGCAAGTGCAGCCAGCCACAGCGACCTGAACGCCGCATCCTTGATGTCGCGATTCTCCCAGGCTGCCGCATACCACTTCATGGAGAATCCGCCCCAGACCGCCACCGATTCCCGCTCGTTGAACGAAAACAGGACCAGCAGCGCGATCGGCGCATAGAGCATGAAGAACATCGCAATCGCGATGCTGCCGAAGCCTGGCATGCGACTGATGATGAACGGCTTGGCGCGTGTCGACATGCCGCGCCCCTAGTGCGTCCGCGCCGAAGAGCGCGATGCGTTGCGCACATAGATCAGCAATGCCGCCATCACCACGACCATCAACGTGATCGACAAGGCGGCGCCCAGCGGCCAGTTGCGCCCCTGGCCGAACTGCAGCGATATGAGGTTGCTGATCATCATCTTCTTGCCGCCGCCAAGCAGCGCCGGCGTCACGTAGGCGCCGAGGGCGGGAATGAACACGAGGATGGACCCGGCGATGATGCCCGGCTTGACCAGCGGGATGATGATGCGGCGCAGCACCGCCAGGCGTCCGGCATACAGGTCGTAGCCTGCCTCGACCATGCGGAAATCGAGCTTCTCCATGCTGGCATAGATCGGCAGCACCATCAGCGGCAGATAGACGTAGACCATGCCGAAGGCGATGGCGAAGTCGGTGTTCAGCATCTGGATCGGCGTATCGATGATTCCGAGCCCGGTGAGAATGTTGTTGATGACGCCGTCGCGCCGGATCAGCTCCTGGATCGCGAACGTGCGGATGAGGAGGTTGGTCCAGAACGGGATCGTGACCAGGAACAGCCAGATGTCGCGCTGGCGTTCCGGCCGCGTGGTGATGAAGTAGGCGGTGGGAAACCCGAAGATCAGCGTAAGGATCGCGGTGATGCCGGCGAGACGCACGCTGCGCCAGAAGACGATCATGTGCGCATCGGCGACGCTCAGCGTGTCGTCGAAGATGTCGCGCTCCAGCAACACGCCGACCCAGGCGTCCGTCGAGAAGTCGGCGGTCACGCCGCCATAGCCGCCTTTACCGAGAAAGGAATAGACCGCCATGATGAAGAGCGGTCCCACCGCCGCCGCCATGATGATCACCAGCGACGGCGCGATCAGGCACCAGCGGTTCCGGATGTTCTTGCGCTCGGCGGCCGCGGCGACCTCGCGCGCGCTTGGCCGGTGGCTGGTGCGCTCTACGCTGTCAGCGATCTCGTATGCGCTTGCCATGAGGTCAATCCCTCAGCACCTGGGCGGCATTGTCGTCGATGACGATGCCCGCCTGGTCGCCCTGCGCGAACTTATGAGGATTGGTGCGGTTGTTCTGCTGACGGACGATGAACTCGCTGCCGTCCTGCAGGCGCACGTGGAAATGCGTGTCGGTGCCGAAATAGACCACGTTTTCCAGCTTGCCGGTCAGCGTCGCCCGCGTGCCGTTGCCGACGATCTGGGCGTGCTCGGGGCGCACCACCACCGTCACCTTCTCCTTGGGCGAGAAGCCTTCCGGCAAGGTTGCGGCGATTGCGGCGCCGCCGCAGGTGAGGCGCACATTGGCCTTGTTGCCCGCCGTGCCGGCCAGCTCGCCCTGCAGGAAATTGGTTTCGCCGATGAAGTTCGCCACGAACCGCTCGGCTGGGTGATCGTAGATATTGCGTGGCGCGCCGACCTGCAGGATGTGCCCCTTCGACATGACCGCGATGCGGTCGGACATGGTCAGCGCTTCTTCCTGGTCGTGGGTGACAAAGATGAAGGTGATGCCGGTCTCGTTCTGCAGCCGCTTCAGTTCGATCTGCATATCCTTGCGCAGCTTGTAATCGAGTGCCGACAATGGCTCGTCCAGCAGCAGCACCTTGGGCGCCGGCGCCAGGGCGCGTGCCAGCGCCACGCGCTGCTGCTGCCCGCCGGAAATCTGGCTGGTCTTGCGGTTGCGCAGCTCCTCCATGCGCACCAGCCGCAGCATCTCGCTGACGCGCGCGTCGACCTGGGCCTTCGGCTTGCCCAGCATCTCGAGCCCGAAGCCGATATTCTGGCCGACCGTCATGTGGGGAAAGAGCGAGTAGTTTTGGAAGACCGTGTTGACCGGACGCTTGAAGGGCGGCAACGGGGCGATGTCCTGGCCGTAAAGCAGGATCTCGCCCTCGGTCGGAAAGTCGAAGCCGGCGATGAGGCGCAGCAACGTCGTTTTTCCGCAGCCTGAGGGGCCTAGTAGCGTGAAGAACTCGTTCTCCTGGATTGTGACGGACACGCCGTCCAGGGCCCGAACGCTGTCCGGGCCGCCACCGAATACCTTGGTGACGCCTTTCGCTTCCACGGCCGCAGCCGAGACCATCACGTCCCCCGCAAGAATATAGTCTCTTTGATGTTTTTGTCGTTTTAACGCAAAGCCTCGGCAACAATGTGCCGGGCGGCTTCAAGCGCTGTCAATGCCGCGGATGGGTCATCCGGGCGCTGGATCATGGTTCATTGGTTCAGTCGGCCTGCGCAGCCAGGTCCTGGCCACGCACCGGTTCAATCCCGGAAATCTCCAGCACCATTTTTTCGCGCAGGGCGCGGGCGAAATCCGCCCGCGTGTTGGCGGCGATGGCAAAGGCGCCGAACCCGCCGATCACGGTCCGCTCATAGGCTTCCACCAGCCACGGCCGGCCTGCGGCGCCGAGCCGGCCGTCCTGGACGATGGCGAGGGCATTGATGGTGATCCCGGCCCCAACCGCCATGTCGCGCGCCAGCGGCGCCGGATGGCGGCTGCGATTGTCGGGATTGTCGCCGGAAACGTCGATGATGCGCCGCGTCGGCTGGCACGGGCAAGCGTCGAACAACTTGACCGCAAGGTCAATCGCGTCGCCGATGGCGTTGTAGCTCTGGATCGAGCGCGGCGCATTCAGCACGGCGTTGCCGAAGGCCACCGCGCTGGCCTCGTCCTCGACCAGCATCCAATCCACCACCATCTGCGCACCGGCGGGAGCGCCCCATTCGACGTAGGCGATGGCGATGCGGCCGTTGCGGCCGGAGCGGATGGTCGACAGCACTTCAGGGTTGGCGACCGCGCTGGCGATCCCTTCCTTCTGCAGCTGGAACTCTGGGGTGTCGATGCTGCCCGAGGCATCGACCGTCAGCACCAGCGCCACATCGACTCGTTGCCGGTTGATGTCCTGTGCCAGGGCCGCGCCGCTCCAGATCGCGCAGGCAAGAGCCAAAGCAAGACGGATGCCATGCATTGCGGTCCCTCATCGCCGGAGAACGTGCAACGATCTAGCCGGTCAGAACTCGTTGGTCAGTTTGGCGGGAAACCCGGGCGCGCGCAAATCGGTTCCCAGTGCATCCTCCAGCAGCTTGACGATCTGTGTCGATTGCGCCGCACCGCCGTAGGCAACGCGGCCTTGCTGGAAGATCTCCGCGGTCCGGCGCGCCAATTCGAGGGGCACGCCGAACTCGCGGCTCATGCCCATGGCGAAGCCGAGGTCCTTGCACGCGAGATCCATCGTGAAATCGATGTCGTAGCTGCCGTTCAGGATCAGCTGGCCCTCGGTCTCGTGCACGAAGCTGCTGCCGGAGCTGGCGCGGATGGCACGGAACGCCTGGCCGAGGTCGAGGCCGCCCTTCTTCGCCAGCATCAGCGCCTCGCCATCCGCCACCAGGTGGATGAAGGCGAGCATGTTGGTGATGACCTTGATCACCGCCGCCGAGCCCAGCGGCCCCATGTGGAAGATCTGGCCGCCCATAGCCTCAAGCGCCGGCCGGTGGCGCTCGAACAGCGCCTGGTCGCCGCCGACCAGCACCGTGATCTCGCCCTCCACCGCCTTGTGCACGCCGCCGGTCACGGGACATTCGAGCACGGCGATGCCTTTCGCCTCCGCCAGCGCGGCCAGCCGCTGGATTTCGTCGCGGCCGAGCGTGCTCATCTCGATCCAGGCGCCGCCCTTGGCGAGGCCGGCGAGGACGCCGTCGGCGCCGGTCAGCACCGCTTCGCTCACTGCCGGCGACGGCAGGCAGGTGATGACGGCATCGCAGCGCGCCGCCAGCGCTTTCGGGCTGTCCGCCCACGCCGCGCCCTTCGCGATCAGAGGGTCGGCGGCCGCGCGATTGCGGTCGTGCGCCGTAAGCTGAAAGCCTGCGCGCAACAGGCTCGCGGCCAGATGTCCGCCGAGATGGCCGAGGCCGATATAGCCGTAGCGCATCACGGCACCGGATGATTGGTCATCTCGAGATGCAGCCGGTCGCCGGTGTAGGGATGCGCCAGCGCGACCGCCTCGTTGAGCTCGATGCCGAGGCCCGGCTCGGTCGACGGGATGACGTAGCCGTCCTCCCAACGGATCGGCTTTTTCAGCAGCTGCGAATGGAAGCCACTCCAGGTCTGGATGCTTTCGAGGATCAGGAAATTCGGCAGCGAAGCGGCGAACTGGATGTTCGCCGCGCCCTCCACCGGCCCGCAATAGAGATGCGGCGCGATCTGCGCATAGTGGGTTTCAGCCATCGCGGCGATCTTCTTGGCTTCCCAGATGCCGCCGACCCGGCCCAACGCCATCTGCAGGATCGAGGCCGCGCGGCATTCCAGCACGCGCGCGAACTCGTATTTGGTGCAAAGGCGCTCCCCGGTCGCGACCGGGATCGAAGTCCCGCGCGCCACCAGCG
>DATFDU010000295.1:0-7096 GCA_035251915.1 Dongiaceae bacterium
GCTGGACTATGCGGCAAAGGGCCACACCGGCTTCAATTTCTTCACCGCCAAGGGCGAGCTGGCCCAGGTCCTCACCTACCGGGAGCTGCGCGAGCGCGCCCGCGAGTTCGCGCAGGGGCTGGTCCGGCTCGGCCTCGCCAAGGGCGACCGGGTGCTGCTGATCGCCGACACCGACCCGGACTTCATGGTCGCCTTCTGCGGCTGCCAGTATGCCGGCGTCCTGCCGGTGCCGGTGGCCCTGCCGATGACCCTGGGCGGCCGCGCCGCCTATGTCGAGCAGCTGCGCCACCAGCTGGCCGGCTGCGGCGCCGTCGCCGCGATGGCGCCCGATGGTTTTGTCACGTTCCTCAACGAAGCGGCGGAGGGCCTTGGGCTGAAGCTGGTCGGCGGGCCGAAGGAGTTCGCGGCACTGCCGCGCGACGGCGCCGATCTGCGTCCGTTCGGCAAGGACGACCAGAGCTATCTGCAGTTCTCCTCGGGCAGCACGCGCTTCCCCAAGGGCATCGACATTCCGCAGCGCTCGATCATGGCGAACGCCAACGCCATCACGCTCGACGGCCTCGACATCAAGCGCGGCGACCGCTGCACCTCGTGGCTGCCGCTGTATCACGACATGGGCCTGGTCGGCTTCATGCTGGTGCCGCTCACCACCCAGATGTCGATCGACTACATCGCCACCCGCGACTTCGCGCGCCGCTCGCTGACCTGGCTGAAGCTGATCTCCGAATACGGCGGCACGCTCTCCTACAGCCCGAGCTTCGGCTATGAGCTGTGCACACGCCGCCTGCGCGAAGGATCCGAGGTCAAGCTCGACCTCAAATCCTGGCGCGGCGCGGGCATCGGCGGCGACATGGTGCAGCATCCGATCCTGCAGAAGTTCGCCGAGGCCTTCGGCCCGCATGGCTTCAGTCCGACGGCGTTCGTGCCTAGCTACGGCATGGCAGAGACCACCCTCGCCATGAGCTTCGCGCCGCTGGGCAAGCGCTACATGGTCGACGAGATCGACCGCGAGGCCCTGGCGCACCGCAATCGCGCGGTGCCGGGCGCCAGCGGACCGAAGACCCGCGCGTTCGTCGCGTGCGGTCACGCGCTGCAAGGCCATGCGTTCCAGGTTCGCGACGCCGCCGGGCGCGTGCTGCCGGAGCGCAGCGTCGGTCACATCTTCTTCCGCGGCCCGAGCGTGATGGGCGGCTACTACCAGCAGCCCGAGATGACCGCCGAAGTGCTGAGCGCGGACGGCTGGCTGCACACCGGCGATCTTGGCTACCTGCTGGATGGCCAGATCGTCATCACCGGCCGCGCCAAGGATCTCATCATCCTCAACGGCCGCAACATCTGGCCGCAGGACCTGGAATGGTCGGCGGAGGAGCTGCCCGACCTGCGCCGCGGCGACGTCGCCGCCTTCTCGGTCGATGAGAATGACGGCGAAGCCGTGGTCGTGCTGGTGCAATGCCGGATCGGCGAGCCCACCCAACGAGAGAAGCTTCGACGCGAGGTGTACGCCCTGCTGCAGCGGGCGCACGGCGTCGAGGCGCGCGTGACCCTGGTGCCGCCCAAGGCCCTGCCCCAGACCTCCTCCGGCAAGCTCAGCCGCTCCAAGGCCAAGGCCAACTACCTGAGCGGCGCGTACGAGCAGTTCGACGCAGCGGTCGGCGCCTAGTGCCCAAGCTGGCGGCCGTTACCGGCGCAACCGGCTTCATCGGCCGACACGTCGTCACTTCGCTGCGGCGTCAGGGATGGGACGTGCGCGTCCTGGCCCGCCGCCATCCCGCCGAATTGCTCTCTCCCTATCACCGGTTCGAGCTGGTGCTCGGCGACCTGGCTGACACGGCGGCGCTGGAGCGGCTGGTGAGCGGTGCCGATGCCATCATCCATCTGGGTGGCCTGGTGAAGGCGCTGCGGCGGGAGGATTTCTACACCGCAAACGAAGGCGGCACCGAGCGGCTGCTGAAGGCCGCCGCCACCGCCGCGCCCAGCGCGATGCTGGTCCACGTCTCCAGCCTGGCCGCGCGCGAGCCCCGGCTGTCGCCCTATTGCGACAGCAAGCACAGGGCCGAGGTGATGGTGCAGGGACTGGCCGGCGAGCGGATCTGGACCATCCTGCGCCCGCCCGCGGTCTACGGTCCCGGCGACCGCGAAATCCGCCCCATGTTCCAGGCGGCGAGGCTGGGCCTTGTCCCCTACCCGGCGGCGCCGGGAGCGGCCTTGTCCATGATCCACGTCGCCGACCTGGCCGAAGCCATCGCCGCTTGCCTGACCCGCTCCGGACCGCCCCAGGCGACCTTCGAGATCGACGACGGTGTCCCCGGCGGATACCGCTGGCCGGATATCCTGAGCGCCCTGGGCGAGGCCGTCGGACGCAAGCCGGTGGGGCTGCGCGTGCCACGGGCCGGCCTGTCCCTGGCTGCCCAGGCCAACCGGCTGGTGTCGAAGATCGACCGCCGGCCGCGCATCCTGCAGCCCCACAAGGTCGCCGAGATCTACTGGCCCGACTGGGTGGTGCGCGGGAATCGGCTGCAGGAGGTGTCGGATTGGCAGCCCGCATTCGACATCTGGCGGGGATTTCGCGACGCAGCGAAATGGTACGCGTCGGCTCACATAACGTGGTAAATTAACGGAATAGCGTATTGATTCGATTGACTTGTAACATTCGGTAACAAATTGTCATTTAACCCTAACGCCCAAATGAATCACAACAGTGCCTCGGGGATTCGGCGAGCCTGTCATAGGCATGTCATCGCCGGCAACTTGCAGGGATAAGAGTATTCGATCGTGGGCACCGCAGCCATCCAATCGAGCCTGGCATTGTCCAGGGACGGCATCTTCGTAGAGATCGCACGCTTGCTGGAACGCTTCCGTGCCGGCGACACGGCGATCACGTCGGAGACGGTGATCGCCGAGGACCTGACAATGGATTCGCTGCAGGTCATGGATCTGATGATGGAGCTGGAGGACCGCTTCGACGTGTCGATCCCGCTCAATTTAGTGCCTGAGATCGCGACGGTCGGCCAACTCGCCGACACGATCTACGCGAGCAAGGCGGGGGTATAGGGGGAAGTCATGGGTTTGTTTGATCGTTTCAAGACGATCCGTGAGGTGCACGGAGCCGTGAAGGCATGCGGCGCAGATCCGTTCGGCGTGAAGATGGATCGCATCGTCTCCGCCACCGAGGCCGTGATCGAGGGCCGCCCGACCATCCTGTGCGGCTCCAACAACTACCTGGGCCTGACCTTCGACGCCGATTGCGTCGCGGCCGCCCAGCAGGCCACCCAGGATTTCGGCACCGGCACCACCGGCTCGCGCATCGCCAACGGCTCCTACTCGTGCCACAAGGCGCTGGAGACCGATCTCGCCGACTTCTACGGCAAGCAGCATTGCATGGTGTTCACGACCGGCTACCAGGCCAACCTCGGCGCGATCTCGACGCTGGTCGGCCCGGGCGATTTCGTCATCATCGACGCTGACAGCCACGCCAGCATCTACGACGCCTGCAAGCTCGGCAGCGCGACGGTCATCCGCTTCCGCCATAACGATCCGGTCGATCTCGACAAGCGCTTGCAGCGCATCGCGGGCGAGCCGGGCAACAAGCTGGTGGTGGTCGAAGGCATCTATTCGATGCTGGGCGACCACGCGCCGCTCAAGGAATTCGTCGAGGTCAAGAAGAAGCACGGCGCCTATCTGCTGGTCGACGAGGCCCACTCGATGGGCGTCATGGGCAAGACCGGCCGCGGCCTGCTGGAGCAGGAAGGCGTCGACGAAGAGATCGATTTCGTGACCGGCACCTTCTCCAAGAGCATGGGCGCGATCGGCGGGTTCCTGGTCTCCGATCATCCGGACTTCGAGATCCTGCGCGTCGCCTGCCGGCCCTACATGTTCACCGCCTCGATGCCGCCGTCCCTGGTCGCCTCGGTGCGCGCCTCGCTCGCCAAGCTGCGCGCCCATCCGGAGCTGATGGTGCGGCTGTGGCGCAATGTCGACACGCTCTATCACGGCCTGGAAGCCGCCGGCTTCAAGCTCGGCCGGCAGAAGGGCCCGGTGGTCGCCGTCCACATCAACGACCCGGCGCTCGCGGCCCGTGCCTGGCACGGCCTGCTGCAGAACGGTGTCTATGTGAACCTGGCGCTGCCGCCGGCAACGCCCAGCGGCACCGCCCTGCTCCGCTGCTCGGTCTGCGCCGCGCACTCGACCGAACAGCTGCAGCGCGTGACCGACGTCATCACCAAGGTCGGCCTGGAGCTTGGCCTGATCGCGGATCCGTCGGTGCGCATCGCCGCCGCCGAATAGCAACCCTCCGTCTCGAAAAAACTTCCAGCGCGCCCTCCGCGGCGCGCTGATTGATTCAACGGAAAGCACCGCGGCGATAGAGCTTCCACGCCAGCACCGGCGCGGACAGCAAGGGATGGCGGCGCTGCCAGTCCGTCACCGGCAGCGCCACGCCGGAGTGGCGCTTCACCTTCCATAGCACATAGTCGAGCGCGCCGTCGAAGGTGAAGGTCGCCTTCACCAGCCGCGCGAGGTTCAGCAGCTTGCTGGTGCGCCGCCGCCGGCGCCACGCCGCGGCACACCCTTCGGCGCTGGCAGCGCTGCCGCCGATCGCATCGCGCGCCAGCGCGAAGGTGCGCCGATAGCGCTCGATGTCCGCATTGACCAGTTCGGCAGCGCGCGACAGCCCCTCGGACCGCACCTCAGCCCGATAGGTCTCTTCGAACGCCCGCTGCCAGACCGTCTCGGCGCTCGCGCCGCTGCCGACCAGCGGCAGCGCATTGCCAAGCATGGTGAGCACCGCTTCGGCACACGCCGCGGCAACAGGCTCGATGGTCGCGGCGTCGCGCGACCACACCAGGCGGCTCTGCTGGGAGAAGCGCGCCCACAGCGAGACATTGTCGGTGGCACGCAGCATGCCGTCCTGGAACTGCGCGAGGGAGATCACTGCGTATTTGCAGCGCAGGATCGTGCCCTCATGCTGCGCCTCCAGATAGAACACGTTGGGCGGAAGGACTTTGTTGGCGAACGCCATCAGCGCGCCGCGATAGGCCGGCCGATAGTCATCGACCAGCAGGTAGAAATCGAGCAGCGAATCCGCCAACAGGCTCTCGGGCTTCCGCAGGCATGAGCCATAGAACAGGACACCCAGCGCCGCTGCGGCATGGCGCGCACGCACCGCGTCCGCCACCGTCCGCACCGCTGCGGGCACCGGCTGCGCCAGTTCCTGCGCGATGAGTGCGGTCAGCTCGGCGCGCGGATCCATCGCGGCGCCTAGTAGCGGTGGAACTCGACCGCCGGGCCCGCGCTCAACTCGACGTGGCCCTGCGGTCCGGGATCGAACACCTCGCCATCCACCACGAACGGGCTGGCGAGGCGCAACGAGATGCGGTCGGCGCGCGTGCTGGCGTAGCCGGCATGATGCATCCAGGGCCGCGGCCGCCCGCGCACCACGGAGAGCGCCGCGCAGCCGAAACGCTGCGCCGGCGACGCAATGGTGGTGAGCTTGATCGCGCCTTGATCGTGCCCCCAGAACGGCATGACGCCGGGCAGCAGCCGCTCGAGCGTGGTCGCCAGGATGAAGAGATAGGGTGCCTCGCGCGGCGGCGCGCCGTTGAGCCCGATCGCCACGCGCTCGCCGTGCAGCCCGGAGCGCTCGCCCTCGCCATGCAGCAGCAGACGCATCACCGACCAGACGATGCCGGCCTTGGTCGCGAAGCTCTGGCGCAGCCCGACGCGATGCATGTCACGTCGCGTCAGCCGCGTGCCCTGGTAGAAGCCGACCGCGCCGGCGAGGAAGCCGTAGTCCGTGCGCGCGCGGCCGCTGCATGTCACGGCGATGGTGGTGCGCCGCAGCACCTCGCCGCTATCGCCCTTGCGCGCTTGCCTCAGGATCCGGCGCAGCGCCTCGACCGGAGCGCTCGGTACTCCGACATCGTGCGCGATGACGTTGGTCATGCCGCCGCCGATCAGCGTGATGCGCGGCCGCGCCTCGAACGGCGAACGCTCCAGCAATTCGCTGAGCACCGCCTGTGCCGTTCCGTCGCCGCCATTGATGATCAGGTGATCCACACGGCCGCGCGCCAGGGCCGCGACCGCCTGGGGCATTTCGTTGATGTGATGAAAGCTCTGGTGGACCGCCTCCGGGAAGTCCGCCAGCGCGCGTTGGATCGCCGGCAGCGCGCGCTGATTGCGCTGGCTGTGCGCGTTGCTGAGGATGCCGATGCGCGTCATGTCGCGGACGGCCCCGCAACAGTCCCGCTCTGCGGCTGCAGCCATGACACCGGCGCGCGGCCGCCGAGCTTCGCCATGAATGCCTGGGCGATCCGGATGCAGTGGAAGATGAAGCTGACGATGGTCCAGACGGCGACGGCGACCATGCCCTTGTCCGGCGCCTGCAGCAGCGCGAACACCATGAGGATCAGCAGATTCGGGTTGCGCCGCGCGGTGACCAGCCGGAACCAGGAATCGACCGGCCGCCAGGTGTGGATCTCGATCCCGTAGCGCCAGATGAACAGGCCTTCCTGCAGGCGGCCCGCGATATAGCCCAGGATCACCACCCACAGCGCCCACGCCAGGCTCGAGGCCAGATACGGCCCGAGCCCGACGAACCAGGCGTAGTACCAGAACGGCGGATGCAGCAGGTCGATGCCGTGATCGAAGACGTCGCCGAGCCTGGTGGAGCTCAGCGTGCAGCGCGCCAGCTTGCCGTCGACCGTATCGAGGAAGCACATCCCCCAGGCAAAGGCGAGGCCGGTCAGGAACCAGCCATGCCAGAACAGGTAGGTCGCCAGCAGCACGCAGCCGAGGCTGACCCACGTCACGACGTTGGGAGAGATGCGGCGCTTGGCGCACCAGCGCGTGACGGCCAGGGCCGGCCGCGGCCAGACATACTTGGTGACGACGTCGGTGACGCCCTTGTAGGAGCTGCCGAACAGCGCGCGCTCGATCGCGTCGGAGTCCGCATTCTCCAGCGGCAGGAGGACCGGCTTCGCCCGCTTGCGCAGCGCCTTCTGGTACGCGCTGGCGAGAGTCGCGGCATCCTGAATCACGAAACTCGCAGCAGCGACTTCATCGAGCTCGGCCACCAGTGCGAACGCGGCGCGGATGTTCT
>DATFDU010000296.1:0-3857 GCA_035251915.1 Dongiaceae bacterium
CGACATAGAAGGTCTTCTCGTCCGGAGAGAAGGCCAAGCCGTTCGGCTTCACGAAATCCTCAACCACGGTCGCGATCTCGCCGGTCCTGGGATCGACGCGATAGACGTAGCAGCCGCCCTGCTCCTGCTCCGACCGGCTGCCTTCGAACTCGGTCATGATGCCGTAGCTGGGGTCGGTGAACCAGATGCTGTCGTCCGACTTCACCACCACGTCGTTCGGCGAGTTCAGGCGCTTGCCCTTGTGCTGGTCGGCGACGACGGTGATCGAGCCGTCCGGCTCGGTGCGCGTCACCCGGCGCGTCAGGTGTTCGCAAGTGATGAGCCGGCCCTGCCGGTCGCGCGTGTTGCCGTTGCTGTTGTTGGATTCGGCGCGGAAGACGCTGACGCCGGTCTCCGGCGTCCAGCGCAGCATGCGGTTGTTGGGGATGTCGCTCCACAGCAGGTAGCCGCCATCGGCGAACCACACCGGGCCTTCGGCCCAGATGCAGCCGTCCGCGAGCTTGTCGAGATGCGCGATGCCGATCATCAGCGAGCGGAAGCGCTTGTCGAAGATCTCGTAGAGGCCGTCATTCGCAGGCATCTCTGTCCTCCTCCCTTCAGCGGCTCGGCTAGTGCGATTCTTTCGGAATTCCGGCACCGCGGCTGCCGACCAGGAAGTCGAGGTCGGCGCCCTTGTCGGCCTGCAGCACGTGGTCGACGTAGAGCTTCTGGTAGCCGCTTTCCATCGGCGGCTTGGGCGCCTTCCATTGCGCGCGGCGCCTGGCCAGCTCCTCGTCGCTGACCTCGATGTGCAGCTTCCGCCCGGCAACGTCGAGCACCACCATGTCGCCGTCCTTGACCAGCGCCAGGGGGCCGCCGGCCGCGGCTTCCGGCGAGGTGTGCAGCACGACGGTGCCATAGGCGGTGCCGCTCATGCGCGCGTCGGAGATGCGCACCATGTCGGTGATGCCCTTCTTCAGCACCTTGGGCGGCAGGCCCATGTTGCCGACCTCGGCCATGCCGGGATAGCCTTTGGGTCCGCAATTCTTCAGCACCATCACGCAGGTCTCGTCGATGTCGAGGTTCGGATCGGCGATCTTCTTCTTGTAGTCGTCGATGTCGTCGAACACGACGGCGCGGCCGCGATGCTGCATCAGCGCCGGCGTCGCCGCCGACGGCTTCAGGATCGCGCCGTTCGGCGCCAGGTTGCCGCGCAGCACGGCGATGCCGCCATGGGCGGTCAGCGGGTTGTTCCAGGGGCGGATCACCTCCTGGTTATAGTTCTGCGCGTCCTTGACGTTGTCCCAGGCGGTCTTGCCATTGATGGTCAGCGCGTCCTTGTTGAGCAGACCATGCTCGCCCAGCGCCTTCATGACGACCGGGATTCCGCCGGCGTAGCAGAAATCCTCCATCAGGAAGCGGCCGGAGGGCATCAGGTCGACGATGGTGGGCACGTCCCTGCCCCACTGGTCCCAATCGTCGAGCGTCAGGTCGAGGCCGAGGCGGCCGGCGATCGCGAGCAGATGCACGACCGCGTTGGTCGAGCCGCCGATCGCGCCATTGGTGCGGATCGCGTTCTGGAACGCTTCGCGCGTCAGCACCTTGGAGATGCGCAGATCCTCCTTCACGATCTCGACGGCGCGGTTGCCGACCAGGTGCGCCAGGCGCTTGCGCCGCGAATCCACCGCCGGATAGGCGGCGTTCTCCGGCAGGCCGATGCCGAGCGATTCCACCATGCTCGCCATCGTGGACGCGGTGCCCATGGTCATGCAGTGCCCTGGCGAGCGCGACATGCCGGATTCTGCGCTCATGAAATCCGCGAGCGTCATCTCGCCCGCCTTCACCGCCTCGCTGAACTGCCAGACCGAGGTGCCGGAGCCGACGTCGCAACCGCGGAACTTGCCGTTCAGCATCGGACCGCCGGAGAGCGCGATGGTGGGGAGATCGCAGCTGGCCGCGCCCATCAGCAGCGCCGGCGTGGTCTTGTCGCAGCCGACCAGCAGCACCACGCCGTCGATCGGATTGGCGCGGATCGATTCCTCGACCTCCATGCTGGCGAGGTTGCGGAACAGCATGGCGGTCGGGCGCAGCGTGGTCTCGCCCAGCGACATGGCGGGGAACTCCACGGGGAAGCCGCCGGCCTCATAGACGCCGCGCTTCACCACCTCGGCCAGTTCCTTGAAATGGGCGTTGCACGGATTGAGGTCCGACCAGGTGTTGCAGATGCCGATGACCGGGCGGCCGTCGAACATGTGGTCCGGATGGCCCTGGTTCTTGATCCAGCTGCGATGCATGAAGGCGTCCTTGTTGGCGCCGCCATACCAGTGACGGGATCTCAGTTGCTTCTTGGCGTCCGTGCCGTCGGCCATCTGTCGGTACTCCTATCTGTGTGCCTTGCGCAGCCGCCTGGTGGCTGCAGCGCGTGCTGCCCGGCCACGAGGCTTGGCCAGAATTCGCTCGATATCGACCTGCGCTTCCTGCAGCAGCTTGACCATCGCCGCCTGGGCGCCGCGCGGATCGCCCTTCTCGATCCGCTCCAGCACCACCTGGTGGAGCGGCACCGACTGGATGCGCAGATTGGGGAATTTCACGGACAGCTTGATGTTGAACGCGATCGCCGATTCGATCACGTGGCCCATGGAGACCAGGAACGGGTTGTTGGTCGCCTCCAGGATGGCGAGATGGAACCGCAGATCGTGCTCGACGCTTTCCTCGGTCCTGCCGCCGGCCGCGGCCATCCCTTCCAGCGCCTCGCGGATGCGCGCGATCTGCTCCGGCGTCGCGCGCTGTGCCGCCAGCGCGGCGCCGGCCGGCTCCAGCATCCGCCGCATCTCCGAGACCGCCAGCGCATAGTCCTCCGCATCGTGGGACGCGAGGCTCCAGCTGAGGACGTCGGGATCGAGCATGTTCCACTGATCGCGCGCCTTGACGCGGGTGCCGATCTTGGTACGAGATTCGACCAGCCCCTTGGCGGCCAGCACCTTGATCGCCTCGCGCAGCACGGTCCGGCTGACGCCGAACTGGGCGCCGAGATCGGTCTCGTTGGGCAGCACCTCGTCCGGGGCCAGGTCGCCGCGGAGGATCTGCTGGCCGATCTCGTGTGCGATGCGGCCATGGATGCTGCGCTGCGAAAACATGCGCGACGGCTTGCGTTTGAGCTGCACCCTGACGGAACCCTCCAGGCCAAGATGGTGGTTAGTATTTGTAGTATTATATGTTTTATCAGTGGCGCGGCGCCGGCTTCAAGTCAAGCCTCGGGACCGGCCTAGACAACGGAAAACAGCGGGGCCAACTCACCATGTCGATCTCGGAATTCGGCCGTTTCGGCGACCAGGGCGTGCAGGAAGTCAGATTGCGCGGCACCGACGGCACCGAAGCCTCGGTCATCACCTATGGGGCGATCCTGCGCGACCTCCTTGTGCCGTTAGGGTCGGCCCAACGGCGGGTGGTGCTGGGCTATCGCTCGCTGCAGGGCTATGTCGACGGGCGCGCCTATCTCGGTGCGACGGTCGGCCGCTGCATCAACCGGATCGACACCGGCTTCACGCTCGACGGCAAGCGCTACAAGCTCCCGGTCAACGAAGGCGACCATGTGCATCTCCATGGCGGGCCGGATGGGTTCTCCAAGCGGGTGTGGCGGCTGGTCGGCGCGACCGACAACTCAGTGGCGCTGGAGATCGCCTCGCCCGACGGCGACGCCGGCTATCCGGGCGCGCTGACCGCACGCTGCACCTATGCCATCGCCGGCCCCGGCACGCTCAGCATCGAGCTGACCGCGACCACCGATGCGCCGACCATCGCCAACCTCGGCCACCACTCGTATTTCACGCTGCAGCCGGGCAGCGACGTGCGCGACCATCGCATGATGGTAGCCGCCG
>DATFDU010000297.1:0-11579 GCA_035251915.1 Dongiaceae bacterium
CTGGCTTTGCTGACCGACCGCGGCCTGCTGGAGCGCCGCGACCGGCGCGGGTACTTCGTCGCGTCGAGCTTCGATAATGCCCGCCCGGCGGTGACGATGGAAACGCCCGACAGCGCGCTGCATGACGCCATCCTGCGCGACCGCTTTTCCAAGCGCCTCGATGCCGAGGTCACGGCCGCGCATCTGGCGCGGCGCTATCGTGCCTCGCGTGCCATGGTGCTGCGCGTTCTGGGCCGGCTGCAGAAGGACGGCGTGGTCGAGCGCGCGCTCGGCCAGCGCTGGGTGTTCCTGCCGGCGCTCGATTCCCTGCGCTCGCAGGAGGACAGCCACCGCTTTCGTCTGATCCTGGAGCCGGCGGCGTTCCTGCAGCCCGGCTTCGCGCTCGACGCCAGGCGCACCCGCGATCTCAAGGCTGCCCTCAGTGAGCTGGCGCGGCAGGATGCGCGGCACTTCGATCTCAAGCGCGCCATCGAGACCGACATCGCATTCCACGAGGCGATTGCCGATGCCTGCAACAACCGCTTTCTGGCGGATGCCATGCGCCAGCAAAGCCGGCTGCGCCGCTTCGCCACCACCAGCATGCAGGTGCCGCCGGCGCGGCTGATCGAGTCCTGCCGCGAGCATCTGGCGATCCTGGAAGCGGCGGAGGCCGGCGAGTTCGCCCGCGCCGCCGACCTGATGCGCGAGCATTTGGCGGCGTCGCTGCGGGCGCGGCCTGGCTTCGTCAACCGTGGCGCGCCGCCGATGCTGCGCGCCGCCATGATGGGGGCGCGATGAGAGAGCGGCTCACCATCGCCTTCCTGCCGGAAGCGGCCTATGGCGCCTCGCTCAATTGCGTCGCGCTGGCGCAGGAGCTGCGCGAGCTGGGGCACCGGCCGGTCTTTCTGTGCGACCCGGGTTTCGCCGGCATGTTCGGGAACTACGGGTTCGACGAGTTGCCGGTCGCCATGTCGCCGCTCAAGTCCGATGCCGAGATCGCCGACTTCTGGCAGCGCTTCATCGACCAGCACCGGCCACATTTCCACCTGCCGCCGCTGGAGCAGATCGCGACCTACGTGGTGCCGGCCTGGGACGCGATCGTGGACAGCGCGATCCATGCCGAGCCGGCCCTGCGCAAGGCGATCGCCCAGCTGGAGCCCGACGTCATCTGCCTCGACAATGTTGTGCTGTTCCCGGCCATCGCGGCGGCCGGCGTGCCGTGGGTGCGCATCGTGTCCTGCGCGGAGACCGAGCTGCCGGACCCGGAGGTGCCGCCCTACACCTCCGGCTGCGCCACCGGCGACCGTGCCGCGGGCGACCGGTTCCGCGCCGCCTACCTCGCTGAGCTCAAGCCGGTGCATGACCGCTACAACGACTTCCTGAAATCGGTCGGCCAGCCGGCGATGCCCAAGGGACAGTTCCTGGTCCCCTCGCCCTGGCTCAACCTGCTGCTGACGCCGGAAGCCATCGCCTATCGTCGGCGTCAGCCGCTGGACCCGGCGCGCTTCGCCTATATCGGCGGCACGGTCCGCACCGAGGCGCCGTACGAGCTGCCTTACTTCCCGAAGCACAACGACAAGCCGCTGATCTATATCGGCTTCGGATCCTTGGGGGCGGCGGATACCGACCTCTTCCAGCGCCTGATCAACCTGCTCGCGGACGCGCCCTACCGCGTGCTGATGTCAGTCGGCCCCTACAAGGACAGCTACCAGACGATGCCGGACAATATCCACCTGGAATACTGGTATCCGCAGCCGTCGGTGATCCCGCAGGTCGATCTTTTCGTCCACCATGGCGGCAACAACTCGCTGAATGAGGCCCTGACTTTCGGCAAGCCGTCACTGGTCATGCCCTATTGCTGGGACGGCCACGACAACGCCCAGCGGGTGGAGGAGCTGAAGCTTGGTGCGCGCCTGCCGCGCTATGATTGGAAGCCCCAGGAGGTGCTCGCCACGGTGCGGCGGCTGCTCTCCGACCAGCCCATGAGGCGCCGCCTGAAGGAGCTGAGCGCGACGCTCGGCGCCGGCAACCCGCGCCGGCGGGCCGCGGAGCTGATCCTCGCGACCGCACGCGCTGGCGCACGCAAGGCCAGGTCCGCCCCGGCCGGATGACGATTTGCGGTTGATCGGACCTGCCAATCCGCGTTTATATTCGATCCGGGACACCTGCCGCGCAAGGCACCTGGCGCGGCTGATCGCAAGCATGGGGGCATCATGCTTCGCCATTGGGTTCAGGTCACGAGCGCGCTTGCGCTCTGCTCCGCGGCCGGCCTTGCCGCCGCGGATTCGCCGCCGCCTGCCGTTGATCCATTCCGCCTCTACGGCAACGAGGTCGTCTTCGACGTCGAGCGCGACGGCGATGTGGTGGGAAAGTATGTCATCAACTTCACCCGCACCGATCAGGGCGTGCTTGCCGACGCCCGCGTGGATGTCGACGTCAATCTGCTGTTCGTGTCGGTCTACAAACTTCGCTACCATGCGCGAGAGCTGTGGAGCGACGGCGCGTTGCAGTCGATCGAGGCGTTCACCAACGACGACGGCGATCTGATTCATGTGCAGGCGACCCGTGAGTCCGAGGGGCTGCAGGTCAAGACCAATGACGGCGCCTATGAGACGCCGGCCGTCCTTCCCATCAGCCATTGGAACGCCGCGCTGCTCGACGGCGGGCCGCTGCTGAACGGCATGACGGGCGAGGTCGACGAGGTCCAGGTGTTCGACCAGGGGCTCGACACCGTCTCGACCCGCGGCGGTTCGCTGCGTGCCCGCCACTATCTCTATTCCGGCGATCTCAACGGCGAGATCTGGTACGACGAGGATGGGCGCTGGGTGAAGCTGCGCTTCCGCGCCAAGGATGGGTCGATCATCGACTACGTCTGCCGCCAGTGCCAGGCACCCACCACCATCACGGAAGCGGATTGATTCAGGCTAGGGACGGATCAGGCGGAACTGCGCGACGTCGATGCTGCCGGCGCGAAAGCCGCCCTCGCAATAAGCGAGGTAGTATTCCCACAGCCGCTTGAACCGGGTATCGAAGCCGAGGCCGGCGACCCGCGGCCAGGCCTGCTGGAACTCCCTCTGCCACAGCGACAAGGTGCGGGCGTAGTCGAGCCCGAAATGGAAGGTCTCGTCGATCTTCAGCCGCGCGGCCTCCGCTGCGCGCGCGAACGCGCCGTGCGACGGCAGCATGCCGCCCGGAAACACATAGCGCTGGATGAAGTCTGCGCTGCGCCGGTAGAGGTCGAAGCGCGCCTCCTCGATCAGGATCACCTGCAGGGCCGCCAGCCCGCCCGGCGCCAGCAGGTCGCGCACCTTGTGGAAGAAGGTCTGCCAGTGCGCTTCGCCGACCGCCTCGAACATCTCGATCGAGGCGATGCGGTCAAAGGCGCCGGTCATATCGCGATAATCGGTCAAAGCAATCGCGACCTTGTCCTTGAGCCCGGCGCGCGCGACCCGCGCCTCGGCGAAGCGCTGCTGCTCCCGCGACAGGGTGATGCCGGTGACTTGGCAGCCATATTGCGCCGCGGCAAACTCCGCGAAGCCGCCCCAGCCGCAGCCGATCTCCAGCAGCCTGTGACCGGGCTTCAGGTCCAGGCTCTCGGCCATGCGGCGATACTTTGCGAGTTGGCCGTCCGACAAGCCGTGATGGGGCTCGGCAAAGATCGCCGAGGAATAGGTCATGGTCGGATCCAGCCACAGACGATAGAAGTCGTTGCCCAGATCGTAGTGGTCCGCGATGTTGCGGCGCGACCCGGCACGCGAGTTGGGGCGCAGCAGGTGCCGCAGGCGATGCCAGGCGCGCACCACGGCAAAGCCGCGCAGCGCCTCGGTCAGTGCCGCTTCGTTGCGCGCCGCCAGCTCGATCAACGCGGCGAGATCGGGGCTGTCCCAGTCGCCCGCCAGATAGGATTCAGCAAAGCCGACATCGCCGCCGGCGAACAGCCGGCGCACCGCGCGGCTGCGGCGAATGCGCAAGGTCGCGTGCGGCCCGGGCTTGGCGGCCGCGAACGTCTCGGTCCCGCCATCAGGTCCGATCAGCGTGAGCTGCCCCACCGCCAGATGGCGGACCGCTCCCGCCAGGGTCCGCATCCATAAACCGGAAACCGGCCGCTCGACTCTATCGTCGGCTGCGACCGTCGCGTCAGGCGACTGTTCGGAAAGTCTGCGCATCGCGTCCCCCGCCCCCTTACCGCATTAAAGGGTGGAGACCCCACAAAGACAAGAGCCTCGCATCGCTCAGCGCATGCTCAGCGCCGCCACCTCGCGGCGGAACGGCACGGCGTCGCCGATGTCCGGCGCGTCGAGCTCCTCGGCATAACGATGGCCGGCATAGGTCGCCCAGGCGATCGGCGCCGGCGCATTGGCATCGCCGATCAGCTTGATGCCGCCGATGCCGGCGTCGCACCATTCCGCCTGCCGCGCCTTGAGGTCAAGATAGAGCGCGTCGTTCGGCAGGCGCGCGGTCACCAGGACCACGGAATCGCAGGCGAGCTGCGATTGCCGGCCGGAATAGGTGCAGGCGACCTCCACATGATCGCGGCCGATGCTCGCCAGACCACGCGTGACGTGGATATCCACCCCCAGCTCGATCAGGCGCTTCTGAATGAAGGCCTGCTCCAGCGTGTTGTAGCTCCAGTCCGAGACGCGGATCGACGGCGTGACAAGCGTGACCTTGCAGCCGTGCTTGGCCAGCAGCTCCGCCAGCACGCCGCCCATGTAGTAGTGGTCATCGTCATAGAGCAGCACGTCACCCTTCGGCAGGTTCCCGGCCATCAGGTCGTCCGGCGTGAACAACGGCATCGCGGGATCGATTGCGACCGGCCGGGTCTGAAAACGCGCCACGCCGTCGCGCCGCCAGGCCGCGCCGGTCGCGATCGCGACCTGGTCGAAGCCGAACTCCAGCACCTCTTCGGCGGAGAGCGTCGAGTCGAGATAGACCTGAACGTTCGGCATCTTTTGGATCTGGCCTACGCGATAGTCGCGCACCCGGCCCCAGGCGGAGAGGCCAGGCAACCGGCTTTCCTTCGCAACGCGCCCGCCAAGCTCCGTTCCCGCCTCCGCCAGCGCGACCTCATAGCCGCGCAGGCCGAGGCCTCGCGCCGCGGAGAGACCAGCCGGACCCGCGCCGACGATCAGCACGCGCGCGTCGGACTCCCTGTTGCGCATGATCTCGGGGTGCCAGCCCTTGCGCCATTCCTCCATGAAAGTCGGGTTCTGGGTGCAGCGTGACAGCGCGCCGGTCATGTCGCCGGTGACGCAGATGTTGCAGCCGATGCATTCACGGATGTCGTCCACGCGCCCTTCATCGATCTTGGTCGGAATGAAGGGATCGGCGATCGAGGGCCGCGCCGCGCCGATCAGGTCGAGGATGCCGGACTTCACCTGCCGCACCATCGCGTCGGGCGAGGTGAAGCGGCCGACCGCCACCACCGGCTTGCTGGTCAGCGCCTTGACGCCCTTCACATAGTCCTCGAGGCAGCCTTCGCCGGCGAAACGCGAGGTGCTGGAGCAGTAATCCCACGAGCCATGCGCCAAGTCCCAGAGGTCCGGCAGCTCCGCCAGCATGCCGATGACATCGCGGATCTCGGCATTGGTGATGCCGCCGTCGCCCATCATCTCGTCGACCAGGATGCGCACCGGCACGGCGCAGCTATCGCCGATCGCGTCCTTGGTATCCTCGATCAGCTCCTTGAGCAGCCGCGCGCGGTTCTCCAGCGAACCGCCATATTCGTCGGTGCGCTGGTTGATGCGGCGTGACAGGAAGTGCTGCGCCGTGCCGAATCCGTGCGCACCGTAAACGTAGACCAGATCGAAGCCGGCCTGCTTGGCCCGGAGCGCGGCCGTGCGGTGCCAGCGGCGCAGGTTGCGGATGTCCTCGCGGTCCATCGCGCGGGCCTGCACCGGATCGTTGGTGAAAGTCAGGATCGGCAGGTTCATCGGCCCCAGCGGGATCTCGCGCGAATAAAGATTGGGGCCGTTCATGCCGTTGTAGCAGAGCTCGATGCCGGCGAGCGCGCCGCCGTCATGGATCGCGTCGGCAATGCGCGTCAGCATCGGCATGTCCTGATCGTCCCACAGGCGCAGCTCGATGAAGGGCGTGATCTCCGAGCTGTGGTGGATCTCCGCCTGCTCGGTGCACAGCACCGCCCAGCCGCCGGTCGCCTTGACGCGCCGCATCTCGGCGTTCGCGCTCGGGTCGCGATAGCCGGCGCCGTTGCAGTGCGGCACCTGGTAGAAGCGGTTCTTGGCGACCTTGGGGCCGATCTTCACCGGCTCGAACAGAATGTCGTAACGCGGATCGCGCGCCATGACGGCACCTTCTTACTTGGATTGAATGATGAGGCCGGGAATGCCGCGCTGATTGATGGCGACCCGGCAATGTTCCTCGAACTCGATGAGGGCACGCGGCCGGCCCGATTGGCGCAGGGACGCAAGGCCCAGGCTCATCGGCCGGTACGGTCCCTTCAAGGGCACGACCTGCAGCGGCTTGCCGTCCAGCGCGGCCTCATTGCGCGGCCGCGCATTGAACAAGGCATAACCGTACTGGTTCGCCACCATGGTGCGGATCACATCGGGCTGGGTCGAGCGCGTCGCGACCTGCGGCGTCAGGCCTTCCTGGAAGAACAGCGACAGGAAATATTCGCGGCTCAAGGGCAGGTCGAGCAGGATCAGCGGCTCCGGCGCCAGGTCGTGCAGCGACAACGACCGCCGCTGCGCCAGCTTGTGCTCCGGCCACAGCAGGGCATAGGGCGGCAGCTGCGCCAGCGCCTCGAACGCCACGTCCTCCGGCACCTGCAGATCGTAGGTCAACAGGATGTCGATCTCGCCACGCCGCAGCCGGTCGATCAGATGCTCCTGGTCGCCTTCGTGGATCGAGACCAGGACTGCCGGAAAGCGCTGCTGAAAGGCATGGCACAGCTCCGGCAAGATGATCGGCGCCAGCGTCACCAGGCATCCGACATTGAGCGGCCCGCGCGCCTGCTCGGTCAGGTCGCGCGCCGAGGCATAGAGCGCATCCGCCTGCGCCAGCAGCGCCTTGGCCTCGCGCAGCATCTGCCGGCCGCTCGCGGTCAGCGACAGGCCTTGTGCGTGATGCCGGATGAACAGCTGCAGCCCCAGCTCCTTCTCAAGGTGCGCGATGGCGGCCGAGATGGAGGGCGGCGACACCGCAATGCGGTGCGACGCCGACGCGATCGAGTTCGCCTCGGCCGCAGCGACGAAATATTGCAGGTGGCGCAGGGTGAAGCGCATTGACTACCAGTGCCCAACACATACCAAGAATCTCCCTCCCCCAAGTTGGGGGAGGGCCGGGGTGGGGGTTGCTCTATCAAGCGAAGACTGAGTCGAGCCGAACCATCGCCCCCACCCTAACCCTCCCCCGACTCGGGGGAGGGAATTCTTGGTGAGGGTCGATCGCAATTCCTCCACTACTTATTCCCCGGCACGCCGAAGCTCGGTGCCGACGTCGGGTTCAGCGCGCGGGTGACGTAGTCCTCCAGCTGCGGTTTGTAGCGGACCCACAAGCTCCTGAGTTCCGCGATCGGATCGCCATCCGACCAGTCGACGCGCAGATCGGCGACCGGCCACGGCACGTCGCGCACGATCAGCAGGCCGGCGGAGTGCACCGGCCCCTCTTCGCCGCCAGCCGCGACTGCGGCTTCCATCGCCGTCAGCAGACGCTCCGCCAGATGACCCTGGGCGCGCTGGAACGCAGCGACCATCTTGGCCGGAATTTCCTCGTCCCGCAGCAGATTGCCGGCCGCGACCACGTTCAGCGCCTGCGCCGTCGCATGCGTCCCGAGCGTGCGGTCGCCGGAATGCGCCGCCGGCCTGCCGTTGGCATCGACCGCGATCAGCTGTCGGAACGCGATATTCGGCGCGCTCTGCTTCAGCGTGGCGATCGCTTGTTCCGCGCTCGCGCCCTTGGCCATCAGGTCGAGCCCCTGCGGGCCGAGCCGGGGATCGGTGATGTTCTGGGTGCCGAACGCGCCGATGCCCGCGCGCGCATGGGCGCAGCGGGCGGCGACGGCCGGTGAGGAAGACGACACCGCGATGCCGAACATCCCGGTATCGACGCAACGCGCCGCGATGGAAAAGGTCATTTCTTCGCCTTCTTTTTCGGCTTGTAGCCCTCCGGTATCACGGCGGTGGCATCGATCTCCACCACCCATTCCGGCCTTGCCAAGGCCTGCACGACGAGCCCCGTCGAGACCGGAAACACACCCTTCAGCCACTTGCCCATCGACCGGTACACCGCTTCGCGATAGCGGATGTCGGTCAGGTAGACCACGATCTTCACGATGTGGCCGAGCTCGCTGCCCGCCTCCTCCAGCAGCATGGCGATGTTGGACATCGCCTTGTCCGCCTGCTTGCCGGCGTCGCCGACATGCAGCGAGGCCCGGGTGTCCAGATCCTGCGCGATCTGGCCGCGCAGATAGACGGTGTTGCCCGCCACCACCGCCTGGCACAGATCGTTGTCGAGCTTCTGCTCCGGGTAGGTGTCCTTGGTGTTGAACTTGCGGATGCGTGTATGGGCCATTAGGTTTTCCGTTTGCCTATGTCGCGGTGCGCGGAGGGCTTGTAGTCAAGATACTTGCGTTGCGTGACGATATGGTCCGCCAGGAACTTGGCGTCATGCCAGACACCCCAGATGAAGGCGGAGCCCCGCCCCGATTGCAATGGCAATCCGAGGAAATAGAGTCCGGGTTCTGTCGAAATGCCGCGCCGATGCTTCGGCTTGCCCGCTTCGTCGAGCGCGTCGACCTTCAACCAGCTGAAATCAACAGTGAAGCCGGTTGCCCAGACAATCGAGGTGACTCCGGCCTCGGCCAGATTCAGCGTCCGAATGGGATCGGTCATGCACTGCGGGTCTGGACCGATCTCGCGGGCCTCTGGCTCCGGCGGGAGATCGAGGCCATTGCGCGCGACAAAGGCGTCGGCTTCATCCAGCACCGAGAGGTAGTTCGCGTCACCCTGCGCGATATTGTCCGCAAGGTCCGGCGCGAAGGTCACCGCACCATCCTTGAAGGATTCGGTCTGGCCAACCAGCGTCATCCCCTGCGCAGCGAGACGTCGGAAGTCGACCGTTTGGCCGCCACGGGCGCCGCTCACCGAGATCGTGACATGTCCCTTGCCAGGGTTCTTGGCCTCGCCATCCCATTTGCCGAGAACGCCCAGCCACCAGACGAAGTCACGCCCGCGATAGGCGCGCGGCGGACGGTCATGGGGACCGACCGAGAGATAGACTCGCTTTCCCGCGCGCTGGAGCTCGTCCGCGATCTGCACACCTGACGAACCCGCGCCGACCACCAGCACCGCACCTTGGGGCAGCTGCCGGGGATTGCGATAGGCATTGGAATGGATCTGCATGAGACCGGCCTGTTCGGGAACAAGGCCGGGGATGACGGGACGCTGGAAAGGTCCAGTGGCGGCGACAACGTAATTGGCGTCGATCACGCCCGCCGAGGTCTCGACACGGAAGCCGGACCGGCCAACGTTCCGGCGCACTTCCTTGACCTCCACGCCGCAGCGGATGGGCGCGGCGATCCGCTCTGCGTAGGCGACAAAATAATCCGCGATCCGTTCCTTGTGGACGAAGGCATCGGGATCTGTATCGGGAAACTCCATGCCCGGGAAACGGTCGTGCCAGGCCGGGCCGTTCGCGACCAAAGAATCCCATCGCTCCGAACGCCAGCGTTCGGCGATCCGGTACCGCTCGAGAACCACGTGCGGCACGCCGCAGTTGCTCAGATGCTCGCTCATGGCGAGGCCTGCCTGGCCACCGCCAACGACGAGCGCATCGATCTTTTCTACGGGCATATCCCGGTTCATTCCTGGCTTTCCAAGATGCTCAGCAGACGCTGGCCAGGATTGTCCCAAATCGGCATTAAGTAAAATAGTTCTTTTAGAGCTTCTGGGTCGGCTTTCCTGACTCAGCGCAGCCGTTTGGCGACCGCCATGAACAGCTGTGCCAGGTTCCTGGCGTCGGCCAGCGCATCGTGCGGCGGCCCCTCCCAGTCCAGCTTGAACCGTTCAAGCGCCTCATCCAGCCCGAGCCGGTAGGTGAGGCCGAGCAGCGTCCGCACCTGGGCGGCAAAATCGTGAAAGCCGCCGGGGAACGGCAGCTCCGATCCAGTTCGCTCGCAGCTTTCGCGGATCAGCGCATCGTCGCGGCCCCAGGCGCACCAGTCGCTCTGGCCGAAGGTCTTGCGGATGGTGCGCACCACCTCGGGCAGCGGCGGTGCCGCCTCCGCCTCCTTGGGCGTGATGCCGGTCAGCGTGCTGCAGAACGGCGAGATGGTGGAGACCTGCGGCCGCACGAAATACATCTTCTCGCGCCGGATCTCGAGATCGTCGGTCTTCAGGTCGACGATGCCGAAGGCGATCACCTCGGGCCGCTCGCCGGCCGGCGGCTCGCCTTCCCAGCAGGTCAGCTCGACATCGACGAACAGCATGCGGTTGTATTTGCTCATCGCGGCATCTGACCCGCGGTCCGCGAGATTGGCAAGCATTGCGCAGCCGCGCTAGACTCGCCCCATGAAGATCGCGACACCGGAAAGCTGGTACAATGTCGAGCGCCTGTCGGACAACGTAACGCTGATTTCCGAGCAGTTCATCGAGCCGTACTATCGCTGCAACATCTGGCACGTGCGCGGTCGCGACCGCGACCTGCTGATCGATTCCGGCATGGGCGTGGTCAGCCTGCGCAAGCAGGTCGCGCTGACGGCGGAGCGGCCGTTGCTGGCGGTCGCCAGCCATGGGCATTTCGATCACATCGGCAACCATTTCGAATTTCCCGAGCGCGCGATCCATTCCGACGAGGCCGACATCCTCGCCAATCCCACGCAGCATGCGACGGTCGCCGACGTCTATGCACCGAAGGAGATGTTCCTCGCGCTGCCGCCCGGCGGCTATGAGCAGTCCGCCTATCGCATCGAGCCGGCGCCAGCGACGCGGCTGCTCAACGAAGGCGATACCGTCGATCTCGGCGACCGGCATTTCGAGGTGCTGCATCTGCCCGGCCACTCGCCCGGCTCGATCGGACTATGGGAAGCGTCGACCGGCATCCTCTTTTCCGGCGACGCCATCTATGACGGGCCGCTGTCGGACCAGTGCTATCACTCGGACATCCCGACCTACCTCCGGACCATGGATCGCCTGCGCAAGCTGAAGCCGCGCATCGTCCATGGCGGCCACTTCCCGAGCTTCGATGGCAAGCGCTATGTCCGCCTGATCGACGAGTATGTCGAGGGCAAGCGCAAGATGGGCTGCCCGAGCGAGAGCGCCGCTCGCTGACGCGTCAGGCGTGCAATGTCTTCAGCTTGTCCGGATTGCGCACGGCGTAGATGTGGTGGATCACGCCGTCCTGGATTTCGAAGGACAGGGTCTGCGCGACTGTGCCGCCGGGCACGACGATCAGGAACCCAGGCAAACCGTTGATGATCGACGGCCGATACTCCGTCCCGTCCGGAAACGGCGCCTTCTTCTGCACGCCCAGCAGGAAGGCAATGACGTTGTCGCTGCCGAGGATCGGATTGAGCGCGGCCTTCACCTTGCCGCCGCCGTCGCTGATCAGAACTGCGTCCTTGGCCAGCAGCTGCGCGA